>JBDNHN010000432.1:0-2359 GCA_041688725.1 Gillisia sp. | reverse complement strand
TTCCAGTGGGCATTTAGAAATTGGGAAAACCATTCTTGGAGATCACAGTATCCCTAGCGAATCTTTACTTTTTACAGTGGTATTACATTTTGCAACAGCACTTAGTACAATTGTAGTTTTCAGAAAAGATATTTTAGAGATTTTTAAAGGTCTTTTTCAATTTAAATGGAACGAGGAAACTCAGTTTTTATTAAAAATTACCCTCTCCATGATCCCAGCAGCAATAGTGGGAATTCTATTTGAAGACGAAATGAAAGTGCTTTTTGGGGGGAATTTACTTTTAGTAGGCTTTATGCTTATAATTACAGCACTATTATTATGGCTAGCAGATAAAGCGAAGAATACAAAAAAGCCTGTGAGCTTTAAGAATGCAATTGTAATTGGGATCTCTCAAGCAATTGCTATTTTACCTGGAATTTCGAGGTCTGGTGCAACAATATCTACTTCTGTCTTATTAGGTAACGACAAAGCTAAAGCAGCCCGATTCTCATTTTTAATGGTAGTCCCATTGATCTTAGGGAAAATTGCAAAAGATATTCTCAGTGGAGATCTTTCTGAAAGCAACACAGAATCCTCAATTCTAATTATAGGTTTTGTAGCTGCATTTTTAGCAGGATTGGTTGCATGTACCTGGATGATAAAATTGGTAAAGAGTAGCAAGCTATCTTATTTTGCAATCTATTGCCTAATCGTTGGAATAATCGCTATAAGCTTTGGATATGCAAACTAAAACCTTTACTCCGGAAGAATTTAAAGAAGGACGAGTACTTCTTTTCGATAAACCTATGGGATGGACTTCCTTTCAATTGGTTAATAAAGTGAGGTGGCTTATTCGCCAAAGCTGCAATATAAAAAAAATTAAAGTAGGCCATGCAGGAACTTTAGATCCGCTGGCTACAGGTTTACTTATAATTTGCACCGGGAAATTCACTAAAAGCATAGTTGAGTATCAGGGGATGGAAAAAGAATACACCGGGACCTTTACCCTGGGTGGCACTACTCCATCTTATGATCTGGAAACTGAAATTGACCAGGTTTTTGAAACCGCTCATATTTCTGAAGAAAATATAACTGAAGCTGCTTTTGGTTTTATAGGGGAAACAGAACAAGTTCCACCGGTATTTTCAGCATTAAAAAAAGACGGAAAACGACTTTACGAATATGCCCGAAGCGGCGAAGAAGTTAAAATAGAGGCGAGAAAAATTGAGATCACCGAATTTGAGATCACAAATATTCATTTTCCGGAAGTTGATTTTAGGGTGGTTTGCAGCAAAGGCACTTACATTCGAAGCCTGGCAAACGATTTTGGAATAGCCTTAGGCAGCGGCGCGCATCTTTCAAAATTAAGACGGTCAAAAATCGGCACATTTAGTGTAGATGATGCCCTGAACCTTTCCTCTTTTGAAGATTTGTTGCCCAAATTGCAGAAATAAAAACGGGTTCAGTAGTTTTAATTCTATGGATTTTTTTGACAGACATAAAGCCTTAATTATCACGATTCTGTTCTTTGCGGTATTGCTGCTGGGATTGTTCAATTTCAACCTGGCAAACAAAAACCGAAAGGCAAAGGAGTTTCTGATGGATCTGGATAATTTAAAAATAGAAGAGCCGGTGGTTGAAAAACCGGAACCCGAAGAAGCACCCAAAAAAAACACCAGGGAAACTGCGCAAACACATCAGGCATTCAATGAGAATCTGGAAGACAGGGAAGAAAATTTCGATCAACATCTGAAGGAAATTTTTGAAAAGAACAGCGCGTTACAAACCAAAACCAGCGAGAATGAAACTTCAAATTCTTCAGGAAATTTCAATTTTCAGGATAAAAAGAAAGAGCAGGTTCAAAAAAAATCTGATGGGGACAAAACCTCAGCAGAAACCTCTACAAAAATGGGCGGTATAGATCACAGTTCCATCTCCTTTTCCCTTTTAGGCCGAAGCGCAGTGGATATTCCAAACCCCGTTTACACCTGTGACAGATCAGGAAAGATAGTCGTAAATATTTCGGTGAATGCAGAGGGCCGAGTTACTTCTACGTCGGTGAATAAAAGCAGTTCTTCAACTACCAATGAATGTTTGGCCGACCAAGCCCTTGAATATGCAGCTCAGGCTGTTTTTAGCCGTTTGCCCGGCCGTTTTTCACAACCCGGAACTATTACATATAATTTTAAACATTAACCTAATGAGTGAGTTAAAACGCTGCGGATGGTGTGTCGGCGATCCGCTTTACGAAGCTTACCACGACGAGGAATGGGGAGTGCCGGTATATAACGATGAAATCCTATTTGAATTCCTGGTATTGGAAACTTTTCAGGCAGGCTTAAGCTGGATCACAATTCTTCGAAAAAGGGAAAATTTCAGG
>JBDNHN010000056.1:0-2405 GCA_041688725.1 Gillisia sp. | reverse complement strand
TCCGGTTAAAGAATTTTTTACAGCCGAAGTAGCTCCCGGGTTGATTACATATTGTAAATCTGGTTTAATGCTTATATAATCGTTTATTCTTGCTTCGTAAACTAATTCTATAACAGTTTCTCCGGTTAGGTCTACTGTTGGATCTTGTTCAATAATGTGCTTTGACATTGAAGCATGCCCTAAAGCAAGGCCTAGATTGTCTTCTTTTCTTCCTCCAAATAATCCAGTGTAATGAAGACCAAATGAAGCATAGTAATCAAAGACACTACCTTCTTGAGGAGCTATACCCAATTGTGTAAAAAAACCAAGTCCTTTATCCGGATCATTTTTTTCATTAAATAATTTTTGATCGGCAATAGCGTAAATTCCATAATGATTATCTGCAGAATGTGACCATGTACCTAATTTATAGGTTCCGGGTTTGGTCTTATTTTTTAACTGATATTGAAGTTCTAAAATATTTAGAACTCCATTTGAGTCGGCCAATTTCCAATTTAAGGAATTAGGATTATCGGCTTGACTTCCCGGATCACCATCATAAATTGCTGTCAAAATTGAAAACTGGTCATTTATTTCGTATTTTAATATAACTCCTAAAGTAGCTACAGGAAATATAGAAACAGGTACATTTCCAGAGATGTCCGGTTGAATACCAAAGGAACTATTAATAAATGTCCCCCCATATTCTGATCCGCTGAACTCTGAATTTAAATCGTGTTGCCCAATAGTAACAGAGAATTTCCCAAATTTTTGCATATACCAAAATTGATATAATCTCGTTTGTGCATCTGCTTCAATATTATCGACTCCTTGAAGATCTCCAACATATTGAGATAATGAGGTTCCGTGATTATTCAGCAAATAAACAAAGAAGGTTCCGCCTTTCCATAAATTTGCATTTTCAGTATTAAAATTTGCAGTAATATCCAAATTTCCTAAATAGGCGTTTTTTTGTTCAACACCCCCGGAGAAGTTTCTCCCAAAATCACCGGTATAAGCAGCTCTAAATTCAAAAGCTTTGACCTTTTCTGTTTCCTGTGCCGAAACTATTGTAATATCAGATAAAAGGAAAATACAAATGATTGCTATTAAGTTATGATTTCTGGTTTGTTGTAACTCCTTTGATATGATTTGGATAACAATGCTGTTATGTGGTGTAAAACCCAGACTTTTAAGGAACTCTTTTTTAGGTGTTTCCGGGTTGTACATCATTATTTTTATTTAAACTTATGCTACGAACAAAGATGAGGTAAGAGCAATTTCAAACAAGGTAAATATAGATAAATATTACCTTCGTTGGTGTTTTGAGGGTGATTTTAACTGTAAAAAGGTGCGCTTCTATTCCAGTCCATTTCCACTCCTCCCGAAGCATTGGGAGCATTTTTGGAAATAAGCTTCACTTCCCTGTCTCAGACACAATCCCAAAATTTTATTTTGTTCCTGCTGGCAGTTTACAAGGAGCAGATAGATCACTACGATAAAAAACTCAAATGCATTATCAAAACAAACTCGATGATGCTAACAACTTATTTAATTGAAGTTCAATCTCCACAATTTTAATTATGGAACAAGATCCTGAACTCTATCGCCATAGGCAAACCATTGCGGAGCATCCCTTAGGAGCTATAAAGAGGCAATGGAGTTCTGATCACATTCTTTCCAAAAATGGAAAGAAACGAATCTCTGCCGATGTAGGCCTTGTCTTTATAGCCTACAATCTCAATCGATTATTAAGTTTGATGAGTAAAAAAGGGTTCGGGGAGGTGTATGGTCAGTTGATTCTTTGTTTATCAGTCTTAAGCCAGGCATATAATATCATTTTAATGGCATTATATTAATCCCTAATCCCAAGTTTAAAAAGCTTATTTTAGTCCATAATTGGCAGTAAACTCAGATTTTTAGACAGACTGCCGTTGTGCGTCATGAAGATGAAATTTTTTAAAATAATTCCTGATAAATGACCAAGGAAATTACACTTCAGCATGGATTAGATAAATTCTATAAGAAGAATTTTAAAAATTTTTCTGACAGACCTACAACTGAAAAGGCGAAGGAATTTTTGTTACGCCATGATGTTTCCCATGTTATATTTGGCTGTGATACCTCAATCTATGGTGAAGGAGTGGTAAAAATATGGACGACTTTCGGGACTACGTTGGGGTTCTGGAAAATGATTACCGAGTATAATGAGGCAAATGCATTTGAGTTATTTAGGATGTACAGTTTTCGTCATGTTGCAAACAATATCTTCCGATTCCTTATGATAATACCACTGACAATTGTAAGAGCAAGACAAATGAATAAGCCTTGGCCATGGTCAAATTATAAACCATATCTAAATAAACCTATTTCTGAAATTCGTAAAGAATTCAATATAGAAGTCATAGTATAACTATGGAAATATA
>JBDNHN010000431.1:0-2729 GCA_041688725.1 Gillisia sp. | reverse complement strand
TCGATTAAATTCTGATTGGTAATTCATTTTTAAGCGGATATAAATATACAAGAAAAATCGACTTGTAAAAATTTAATTTGAATAAATTTAATTTTAAGTCAATGACTTACAGTTCGTTATATTTAAATAATAGTTTAATAATTAACGTTATTCAAATATATATTGACAGTATAAATTCAAAAAATAAAAATATTTTTTGAATAAAAAAGTAGGAATAAACATCAAAAATTTAAATTGGGAACAATCTTTTTAAGATCTTTAATTTTATCCTGAAGCTTTTGAGAAAAAGTCTGGTAAGAAATGGAATGTTCATCAAAAGGTCGGTGGGCCAAACTTTTTTGAATACTTCCAATTTGTTCTAAGATTGAAACTGCTTGGGAGGAAAACCAGACTTCTACAAATTTTTCCCAGATATAGTTTATTGCAACAGGGTTGGGATGCAACATATCTTCAGCATAAAACCTGTAATCCCGCAATTCATCCATCATAATTTCATAGGCCGGGAAATAAGTTACGATGGAATTATTTTCATTTATCACCTTATGCAAAGCAGCGATTAAATGAGCTTTACTTATCTGATTTTCCACAACTCCATCTTTTAAATGACGCACAGGTGACACGGTGAAAATAATCGTGAGATCCGGATTGATCGTTTTTAAAGCTGAAATTAATGAATGTAAGCTTCCTTCAATTTCCGCCAAACTCAATAATTCTTTTGAAAAAATTTTCTGAGGCATTTTATGGCAGTTGGCCACAAGTTTGCCCGTTTCAATATTTTTATAAACCCAGGCAGTTCCAAGGGTGATCACGATATGTGAAGCTTCAGTGAGATAACCCCGGGTAAGCTTGAGGTTTTGGTTAAGTTTTTTTAGCATTTTATCCTGGTTGGAATCGCTCAAAACTGAATGAGCTTCAAAGCAATGCCAACGCTCATTATGGTAAAAAACATCTTCAGATGAATATACATATACATTTATGGCACGGCTTATAAAATTTTCAATTGCTCCCGGATGAAACAAAATTCCGAAAGGATTCCTAAGGTTTTGAAGTTTATAATAATCCAGTTTATCCCCTATATTTTCGACAAAACAAGAGCCGATCATCAGGATTTTTGACTGATAATCGATTTTTGGGGTTTTAACCGAAAGTGGTATTTTGGTCCTGAACTGCATTATATTTAATCCTTTTTTCGAATCTCAACAAAAACCTCGTGAGGTTTGAATGATGTTAAATTATTTTATAAAAGCCATTGCTTTTTCCAAAGCTTCATTAATTCCGGCAGGGTTTTTTCCGCCGGCAGTCGCAAAAAACGGCTGTCCGCCGCCGCCGCCCTGAATAAATTTTCCGAGTTCTCTCACTACTTTTCCTGCATCCAAATCTCTTTCCGCTACCAATTCTTTGGAAATATAGCAGGAAAGCAAGGCTTTTCCGTTTTGTTCAGATGCCAAGATCAGAAACAGGTTATTCCCGATTTCCCCTAATTGGAAAGCGAGATCTTTAACTCCTGATGCATCCAGATCAACTTTTTTGGCCAGAAACTCAATTCCCTGGATATTGGTTAATTCATTTTTTAATTCGTCTTTCAGGTTTTTGGCCTTCTCGCGGAATAAAGCTTCCACCTGCTTTTTAAGGGCCGCATTTTCTTCCTGTAATGAATGAATAGCTTTCACCGGGGTCTTGGTGTTTTTCAGTTCGGCCCTAATCTCATTGAGAGTTTCTGTTTGCCCGGAAAAATATGCTTTTACGGCATCGCCCGATATTGCTTCAATTCGTCTGATCCCAGCTGCCACTGCCCCTTCAGAAATGATTTTGAAATACCAGATATCGGCGGTGTTTTGTGCGTGGGTTCCGCCACACAGCTCCATAGACTCACCAAACCTGATAGCCCTTACCGAATCTCCATACTTTTCCCCAAATAAGGCAATGGCACCTTGTTTAATCGCTTGCTTATATTCCAGATCCCGTTGCTCAATAAGAGGCAGTTGTTCCCTGATCCTGTCATTTACAAAATTTTCAACTTCATCTATTTCTATAGCTGTTAGTTTGCTAAAATGCGAAAAATCGAATCTCAAATGTTCGCTGCTAACCATAGAACCTTTTTGTTCCACATGTTCTCCCAACACATTTCGTAAGGCCTGATGCAACAAATGCGTGGCAGAATGATTTGACTGAGTCTGAATACGTTTTTTGGAATCTACCACAGCTTTAAAAGTTGCAGTAGGATCTATGGGGAGGTTTTTAGCAAAATGAATGATGAGATTATTTTCCTTTTTGGTATCTGTGATTTTTATCATTTCCCCCTCAGTGGATTTCAAATAGCCTTTATCCCCTACTTGTCCTCCGCCTTCAGGATAAAAAGGGGTTTTGTCCAATACAATTTGAAATAATTCCCCTTTTTGATCTGCGACTTTTCTAAAACGGGTAATCTTTACATCAGCTTCCAATTCCTCATACCCAATAAAATTTTGACTATTTTCTTCTCCCAGAATTTGCCAATCTCCTGCAATGATCACCGAAGCTGCACGGGATCGGACTTTTTGTTTTTGCAGTTCAGAATTAAATTCTTCTTCATTTAATTTATATCCGCGTTCCCGTAAAATTAGCGCGGTTAGATCAATAGGAAAACCAAAAGTGTCGTACAATTCAAAAGCTTTTTTTCCTGAAACCGTTTCGCCTTCGGTTTTTTCAATAATATTTTCCAACAAAATCAGTCCCTGATCCAAAGTCCT
>JBDNHN010000430.1:0-11221 GCA_041688725.1 Gillisia sp. | reverse complement strand
TTACAAACTTTTGGAAATTCTAAATCTAAAAGACTTTTGGATGCAATTTTTATCATAGTATTTTTCCCTAATTTTGGGATTCTGCAAATTTACTTAAATATTTATGAAGGTCGACATTCATCCAAGCTGGAAAAAGGAATTAAATGCTGAATTTGAGAAACCTTATTTTCGGGGTTTGCAGAATTTTGTTAATGAAGAATATCTGCAAAACACCTGTTTTCCTGAAGGCACCGGTATCTTTGAAGCATTTAACCGGACATCATTTGACAATGTGAAGGTAGTTATTATTGGTCAGGACCCTTATCACGGACCCAAGCAGGCACATGGATTGTGTTTTTCTGTAAATGAGGGTATCACCATCCCGCCATCCCTGAAGAATATTTATAAGGAAATTGAAAATGACTTGGGAAATCCGATTCCTGTCACCGGAAATTTGGAACATTGGGCAGATCAAGGGGTGCTTTTGCTGAATGCAGT
Source organism: Gillisia sp. (assembly GCA_041688725.1). Taxonomy (GTDB): domain Bacteria; phylum Bacteroidota; class Bacteroidia; order Flavobacteriales; family Flavobacteriaceae; genus Gillisia. The sequence continues at coordinate 10,744 of JBDNHN010000430.1, read as the reverse complement.
TCTGACAGTTCGAGCTAAACAGGCCGGCTCTCATAAAAAGAAAGGCTGGGAAACTTTTACTGATAGCGTTATAAAACTGATTTCAGAAAAAAAAGAAAATGTGGTTTTTTTGCTTTGGGGCGATTATGCCAAAAAGAAAGGAGCCAAAATTGACTCCTCAAAACATCTTATTTTAACCAGTGGACATCCTTCTCCATTAAGTGCAAACAGAGGTTATTGGTTTGGAAATAAACATTTTAGCAAAACCAATGATTATTTAATAAAGCATGGAAAGGAACCAATAAGCTGGTAGTTAGAAGCGATAACCCAGATTTGCATTGAGTTGTCCAACGATGGTAGGAGAATCTGAACTGAATAAATTCCTTCCTATTCCTGCATTTAGATCAAAAACAAAGCCGTGTTTGGCTACAAATTTTCCACCCAAGCCAAAACCTAAGGCGAAATCTGTATAATTCTTTGTATCATTTCTGTTAGTGGGAATTCCATTTTCATCGTATGCATAATAATCATTATTATCTTCCCCGGAAGAGATCATAGCCAGCCCGTTTACATAAAAACCCCAGGTGCTGCGCTCCCCAAAAAAGTATTTGTATTTCCCTGTCAATGAAAAATCTTTGGAATAAGCATCACCCAGATCTTCATTATCCCGGTTCAGGGCCAGGATAAAGGCTTCAACTGCCCAGCTGGAGCTTGGGTTTAAAATACGTTCATAAGAAAGATCCAGCGCACCAAAAACCACAAGATTGAGTGCTCCAATGCTCAGTTCATTTTTGGCAGTATCGCGTCTATAAAGAGTTTCGTTTTCGGTATCAGGTTCTTGGGAAAAGGAGCTAAAGCATAGCAGTAAGAATAAAACAGGGATCAGGTTTTTCATAAAGGGGGCCCATATTATGGGGATTGGTTAAATTATTTCGTCCTCTAAATTAGAAATTATTTTGGAACCGGGCATTTTTTTTGAAATTAATTTTAAATCCTGTAAATAGTCCTGCACTTCTTCAAGATCTTCTTCAGGAAGTTGGAATTGGCTCCAGGAAGTAACATTCATCCATTCCCGGATATCTTCCAATTTCTGATCATAACGCAAAGCCAAAGTTTCTTCAATTTTTGGGATCTCTCTAAAACTGGTAGTCTTTACATTAATTACATCGAGCATTTTTTTTATATCGTGGACATTGTTTTCCAGGAACTCATTCCTAATGGCAATCACAAAACAGGGCCAAGGGGTAGGGCAGGTGCCTAAACTTCTAAAAACACCAGAATCTACCCAGGGTTTTGTGGTGAAATGCTCCCACATAAAATATTGGGCCTTATCAGCTGTCAAAGCTTTTACAGCTCCATCCAGGTTGCCTACAATTTCAAAATGAAGTTTGGACAGATCCCAGCCATTATTTTCAGCATTCACATAAGACATTAAATGGGATCCGGATCCCATTCTGCTGATGGCAGCTTTAGTATGCTGAAGCGCTGCCAAGGAATTAAATTTAGAATTCTGAGCTACATGAATTCCCCAGATCAATGGAGAATCTACATAAGTTTGAACGATCTTTGAAGGATTCCCATCAATAATATCTTTGATAATTCCTTCGGTCAGGATTATGGCTACGTCAAGATCACCATTTCGCAAAGCGGCAGTCATCTCTCCTGTACCTCCGTAATAATCATGCCATTCCACCCTGATTTTTTCATACTCAAAATCCCCGTCCTCTATGCATAAATGCCAGGGGAGGTTAAAATGTTCGGGCACCCCGCCAACTCTTATTGTTTTCATATGCTGTGTTTTATCTTCAAATAAGAATATATTTCATATTGAGACCGGATACTTTTCTGATTAGGCCTTGCTTTTATATATTCATTGGTTTCGGCATCATCCAGAATACGCGCCTTCACGTTATCGTTCAATTGCAATTCCAGAATATCTTTAAACTCGGCAGCAATATCCTTGTCGTAAATTGGGGCGATCACCTCGATCCTGCTGTCCAGATTTCTGGTCATCCAATCGGCGCTTCCAAAGAAGATCTTTTGGTCCCCGCCGTTTTCAAAAAGATAGATCCTGCCGTGTTCCAGAAACTGATCAATTATACTGGTGATATAAATATTTTCGCTCATTCCCGGAATACCGGCAATAAGGCAGGTAAATCCGCGTATTAAAAGCCTGATCTTAACCCCGGCATTACTGGCTTTATAAAGCAGTTCTATTATTTCAGGATCTTCCAGGCTGTTCATTTTAGCAGTGATAGCAGCTTTTTTTCCTGAAAGGGCGTTTTCAATTTCATTCATTATCAACGAAGTGAAATTTTTTCGAGTAGAAAACGGTGAGATAAAAAGATGTTCCTCTCTGGGAACGATCATTTTTCCTTCCAGAACGTTAAAAATTCTGAAAATTTCTTTTGTGAGTCGTTTATCGGCGGTAAAAATTGCGTGGTCGCAATATATTTTTGACGTTTTACTGTTGAAATTCCCCGTTCCTATATAGGCATAGTTCACCGCTTTATCATTTTCCCGGCGAACAACCAGTAAAATCTTGGAGTGCACCTTTATTTTTGGAAAACTAAAAATAACTTCGGCTCCTTTTTCTTTAAATTTTCGCCCCCATTCCAGGTTATTTTCCTCGTCAAATCTGGCCTTTGCCTCGACAAAAACTGTGACCTTTTTTCCTTTTTCCAGTGCTTTTAAAAGAATGGAGGTAAGTTTAGATTCATCGACCCTGTAAAGCGAAATTTTAATTTCTTCTACATCGGGGTCATTGGCAGCCTGTTCCAGAAAACTTTCGACATAATTAAATGACATATAGGGAAAATGCACTAACTGGTCTTTTTCTGAAATTTCCGCAAAGTAATCTTTGGTATTTTCCAAAACCTTGTGCTTTACCGGTAAAAATTTTTCGAAGTGTAATTCCGGGTTATTTGTAGGATCCGGAAAGGAAAAGAAGTCGCTGAAATTGTGATATTCTCCTCCCGGCATCATATCAATTTCACCTAATTTAAGGAGTTTTCTGAGTTTCTTCTGTGTAACCTCCGGCATTGACGCATTATACAGCAAACGCGTTGCCTGCCCATCAGTACGTTGTGCAAGGGATTCGTAAATTTTCTCTGCCAGCACTCCGTCAAATTCGTCATCTATATACAATTCGGCATCTCTGGATAATTTTATTTCATAAACACCCGATATAATTTCATCTGGAAATAAAATAGGGAGCTCATTTCTAATAATATCGTCCAGGTACGTAATTACGTTATTATTAAAAAGCACAAATCTTCCACATTTATCGGTTGGAATATTGATCAGGCCAAGATGTTCATTGTTTTTAAAGGTGATCGCAAAATAAAGAACCTTGTTTTCCAGGAATTGTTCAGGATTCTCAGATAGATCTATTTTTAAGGTTTTTAAGTGAGGCGCTATCTTATTTTTAAAATATTCCCCGGCATTTTCTTTTTGTACCTTATTAAAATGTTCAGAATCTATTAAACGGATCCCATTTTCAGCCAACTCAGGAATAATTTGTGTACGATATATTTCCCCAAATTTTTGTTGCTGAAGTTTGACTTTTTCAAGAATCAACTTTGTAGTTTTATTAGGACGCAGAGCCAATTTTATCCGGATGCTTTTTTTTACTTTTTTAATCTGCCGAAGCTGTGAAACCCGCACCCTGAAATATTCGTCAAGATTGGACGAAAAAATTGCAAGAAATTTTATGCGTTCGTAAAGCGGATTTGTTTTGTCCGAGGCTTCTTGCAAAACCCGTTCATTAAAACTCAACCAATTAAGGTCACGGTGTTTTAATCGGGTTTCAGTAGGTAATAACATAGTATTTTAATTTCTCCAAAAATACAAAGATAGAAAGGGCGAGAAATTTAATGTTCTGTTAAATAAGTTAGCTGACAATTCTCTCCAAAGCAACTTTTATTAGATTATCTATGGTTTCTGAGGTGTTTTTGCTGAATTGTCCGTTTGCCCTGTTTGCGATAATAGCATTTAAAGAAACAGCCCGATGACCCATTAATTTGGAAAGCCCGTAAATTGCCGAAGTTTCCATCTCCAAATTGGTTATTTTTTTATTCAAATAGGAAAAACCGGCCATTTTATCGTTTAGATCCGGATCGTGCACGGCCAAACGCAGTACACGGCCCTGGGGACCATAAAACCCGCAATTGGAAACCGTATTCCCGCGGTAAAAACCATCTGTGAATTTTGAAGCCAATTCTGCGTCAAAGGAAACAACATAAGGAATTCCCATATGTGCGGGCCAATCTAATTGTTTTACAAGAGCCTCAGAAAATTTGAGTTCCTGAACAGATTTGCAGTCATAAAAATGCAACATCCCGTCAAAACCAATCCCGGTTTCAGAAACAACAAAGGAATCTACAGGGATTTCAGCCTGAATAGAACCGGAAGTTCCTATCCTGATAATATCCAGGGAAGTCAATGCTTTTTTTATTGTTTTTGTTTTAAAATCGATATTTACAAGAGCATCCAACTCGTTCAAAACTATATCTATATTGTCGGTCCCAATTCCGGTAGATACCACGCTTATGCGTTTTCCTTTATAAATTCCGGTTTGGGTATGAAATTCCCTTTTTTGAATGCGAAATTCTATCTTGTCAAAATATTTGGTCACCATATCTACGCGATCCTGATCCCCAACAACAATAACGGTTTGTGCTAAATGTTCCGGCAGTAATTTTAAGTGATAAACACTACCGTCTTTATTCTGAATAAATTCTGAAGGTTCTAAGCTCATATTATAATTTTAATATTTTATGGGATTCAGTATCGTATAAAAATTCATATATCTTCACTCCTCCTAAAAATTCGTCATTTTTTAAAACTCGATAAAAATTTCTTGAAGCGTTCAGGGCTTCGTTTCCTTCCGGGGTCAATTCAATTTTATGTTCCTTAACCTCATAAAATAACTGGAGTTTGTTTATAACCCTTTCCATCTGTATATCAATATATCCATAGTAGCCCTGATACTCCAGAGAATATCCCAACAATTGATTTATACTGGTAATTTTATGAGTATTGATAAGCCTTAAAATATTTTTTTCCAGCGCATTCAATCCGGTAACCGCATTTGGGAAACGTTCGATATGAGCTCTGATGCAACTCGATAAATATTCAAAATTGGTCTCAATCTTTATCAGGTTTTTAAGTTTTTGAGGATTTTCCCCGTTGTAAAGCTGCCACATCAAATTGGCCATTTCCAGATCATCCTGATTGAGATGAATTCTCTGCTCATAATGCTTTTGCAGAATTTTAACCGGAAGATTGGAGAGCGGGATAGATTCCTTTTCGCCCTTGACTTTTTTGCTGCAAACCAGGTAAATGGGAATATCAATTTTGTTTTCAAATAGATGGCTGATAGCTGCCAACATGTTTATGTGAGAAAACAGATCAAATTCAAACCACAGGATCACTTCTTCGTAAAATTTAAGATCACCCAGTTTTTCGAGTTCGCTCAGGAATTGTTCCTTGTAATCTCTGGCTGAAACTTGGTAATTTTCATTCAAAAAACGAGTCCTGAGTGCGATAAATTCCGGAGTTCCCAATTGAAAAGTTGTAGGGCCTTCGCAAAGCATTTCGCGCCACACCACAATTTTCCCTTCCAGATTGAGTTCTAAAATGTTTTCAGATAAGCCGTCCGAAATGCTAATGTGCAATTGATTTACCATATAAATATTTTTAATAGATCAGCCTCCCACACGTTTTACACGGTAACCTTCATCTTGTAAAAGCTGTATTAATTTTTCCCTAAAATCTCCCTGAATAATTATTTCCCCGTCTTTTACAGAACCGCCAACCCCGCATTTCTTTTTGAGTTGTTTACCAAGTTCGATCAAATCTTCGGTTTTACCCTGAAAACCTTTTATTACGCACACTGTTTTCCCCCCACGGCCTTTGTTGCTGAAATGAGCTTCCAAAAGCTGATTTTTATTGGCAGGCGTTTCATCTTCAGTTTCTTTATTAAATTCCCCGGCATCAAAATCGTTGCTGGTAGAAAAAACCATGCCGCCTAGATCTTCTAATCCCAACTTTTTTTTGGCCATAATTTATTCTTTTATTAGTCCAATTTCCACAAGGCGCTGATGCAGGAATTTGCCGGCAGTAATATCTTCGTATTGTTTTGGGTGGTCTTCATCCATACACTCTTCAAGGCAATTAAGTGGCATTTCACTGCGCGGATGCATAAAAAAGGGAATTGAATAGCGGGGTTTATCCCATTCTTCCCGCGGCGGATTTATTACCTTGTGTATGGTAGATCGTAATTTATTGTTGGTTAGCCGCTCCAGCATATCTCCTACATTAATAACCAGTTCGTCTGGCTTTGGGAGTGCATCTATCCAGATACCGTCTTTTCGCAATACCTGAAGGCCACCGCTGGAAGCTCCCATTAATAAAGTGATTAAATTGATATCTCCATGAGCTCCGGCCCGTTCGGCTCCTTTTGGTTCTTCAGTAATAGGAGGATAATGGATTGGTCTTAAAAGACTGCTCCCATTGCTTGCCCAGTGATCAAAATAATGTTCATCCAACCCGATATGTAATGCCAGAGCCCGTAAAACGAAAATCCCCGTTTTTTCGAGCATACGATAGGCTTCCATTCCTGTATGATAAAAGTCTTTTAATTCTTCAACTTTTAGGTTTTTAGGATATTCTTCAGTTAAATTGGCGTCTGCGGAAGGTTCCTGGCCAAAATGCCAGAACTCCTTTAAATCCCCTTCTTTTTTCCCTTTGGCGTGTTCCTTTCCAAAGGAAACATAACCTCTTTGCCCGCCTAATCCTTCAATTTCATATTTTCGTTTGACTTCATACGGAAGAGCAAAAAAAGATTTCACCTCCTTGTAAAGTTCTTCTGAAAGTTCCTCACTTAAAAAATGGTTTTTTAAGGATACAAAACCGATCTCTTCAAAGGCCTTTCCAATTTCATTTACAAACTTTTGCTTGCGCTTGGAGCTATCCGAAAGGAAATCAGCCAAATCTATACCAGGGATATTATTATTAGCCATTTAACGGGTGTTTTTTCATAGTTAACAAACAAAGTTAAATAAAATAACCGGAGTTTATATTTTTCTTTGTGTTTATGAAGATAGTCTTAAAATTAATTACTTTTGAAAGACAATTACAATTTCATGAAACCAGAAACAAAGTTTACTTCTTCCATATTATACCACAAAGGAAACCTCTCTGATCAAACCCTGCTTCAACTCTATAGGGCAATGCTGAAGCCAAGGCTGATAGAAGATAAAATGCTGATATTACTGCGCCAGGGAAAAATCTCCAAATGGTTCAGCGGGATTGGGCAGGAAGCTATTGCCGTTGGGGTTACAAGCGCTTTGGAAAAAGACGAATATATCCTGCCAATGCACCGAAACCTGGGAGTTTTCACCGCAAGGGAAATCCCATTATACAGATTGTTTTCTCAATGGCAGGGAAAAGCCAACGGATTCAGTAAAGGGCGTGAACGCAGTTTTCATTTTGGAACCCAAGAATTTAAAATAGTAGGGATGATTTCACATTTAGGCCCTCAATTGGGCGTTGCTGATGGGATCGCACTTGCCCATAAACTTAAAAAAGAACAAAAACTCAGCGCGGTATTTACCGGGGAAGGCGGCACCAGCGAAGGAGATTTTCATGAAGCACTCAACATAGCTTCTGTTTGGGACCTGCCGGTGCTTTTTTGTATCGAAAATAACGGCTACGGACTTTCAACTCCCACCAATGAACAATATCGATGCAAAAATTTAACAGACCGAGGAATTGGTTACGGAATGGAATCCCATCAAATTGATGGAAATAATATTATAGAGGTGTTTTCCAAAGTTTCAGAAATAGCTGAAAGCGTTCGTAAAGATCCGCGTCCGGTTTTACTTGAGTTTCTCACTTTCAGGATGCGCGGTCACGAGGAAGCCAGCGGAACAAAATATGTGCCGGAAGAATTGATGGCAGAATGGGCTCAAAAAGATCCCATTTTGAATTTTGAAAATTTCCTGACTGAGGAAGGAATTTTGTCGGATGAAACAGATGAACAATTTCACAATGAAATTAAGGTTGAGATCAATGAAAATCTTCAACTTGCTTTTGATGAAGACGATATAGTTTCTGATGAAACTGATGAGTTAAATGATGTGTATCAAAAATTTGAATATCAGCATTTTGAAGAAAACAAAGAATCTGAAACTGTCCGTTTCATCGATGGAATCTCACAAGCTTTAAGGCAGTCCATGCAGCGTCACGAAGATCTAATTTTTATGGGGCAGGATATTGCAGAATACGGGGGGGCTTTTAAAATAAGCGAAGGGTTTTTAGAGGAATTTGGAAAAGACCGGGTACGCAATACCCCTATTTGCGAATCGGGAATAATAGGTGTCGCAATGGGTCTTTCAATTAAAGGAATGAAAGCGATCGTGGAAATGCAGTTTGGCGATTTTGCAACTTCAGGATTCAATCCAATTGTAAACTATCTCGCCAAGGTCAACTATCGCTGGAATCAACCGGCCGATGTTGTAATTAGGATGCCTTGCGGGGCAGGAGTGGGAGCCGGACCATTTCACAGCCAGACCAACGAGGCCTGGTTTACAAAGACCCCGGGCTTAAAAGTTGTTTATCCCGCTTTTCCTTATGATGCCAAAGGCTTGATGAATACAGCCATAAACGATCCAAATCCGGTATTGTTTTTTGAACATAAAGCCCTTTACAGGAGCATTCGTCAGGAAGTACCCACAAATTATTACACAATTCCTTTTGGGAAAGGAGCATTTTTAAAGGAAGGAACAGATGTGAGCATCATTACTTACGGTGCGGGGGTTCACTGGGCATTGGAGGCCTTACTGGAGTTTCCGGATCTGGGAGTGGACCTGCTCGATTTAAGAACCTTGCAGCCACTGGATAAGGAAAGCATTTTCAATTCTGTGAAGAAAACCGGAAGGGTTTTGATAATTACTGAAGATTCGGTGTTTGGGAGTGTGGGATCAGATATTTCAGCACTTATTGTTGAAAATTGCTTCGAGCATTTGGATGCCCCGGTGATGCGACTTGGAAGTATGGAAACCCCAATTCCTTTTGCCGCAAACCTTGAACAGCAGTATCTTCCAAAGAATCGCCTTAACCAAAAGTTAAAGGAATTAATAGCATATTAGCAAAACTTTGGGGGTTGATCAGCTTATTTAAGACAGCTTAACAGATATTTTGTTAAATTATTAATAATCTTTTGTGTGTAGATGGGAGGTAGAGTAATTTCGCTACATCTAACTGACAAACTACTCATTATGATTCGACTTATTGTTGTTTTTCTAATCATTGCCTTATTGGCTGGGGCTTTTGGATTTGGTGGCATTGCTGAAGGTTCTGCAGCCATTGCAAGAATAATATTTTACATTGTTATTGTATTACTTGTTATTTCCCTAATAAGCCGTTTGTTGAGACGTTAATTTTTTTAAAAGGAAAAATCTTATTTCAGGCATCAATTTTGCAAATAGGATTTTTCAAACATTAAACAAAAACCTAAAAGGAATGAAAAAACTGATATTTATTTTTGCTGCTACTCTTTTAATAGCATCCTGTGGGCCAAGCAAAGTGGCTACAGAAGCCCGAAAAACCTTTAAGGGAGATTGGGTCCTTAACAATGTAACCTACCCAAATAATACGGGGATCTATAATGTTACTTTATTTAACGATGCTTCTGCCGGATGTTTTACAGGCAGCACCTGGAGTTTTGTATCCAATAACAACACTGGAACTTATACTCCTCAGGGAATTGATTGTACAGCCGGTGAAAGGTATTTTGTGTGGTCAATAGATGAAGGAAATACCACTGCAGGTATGTACGACTTCCTATTGAAACCAACAGACAGTAGACACAAATCCACAACTGGAAACCAGGGTTTCAGGCTCAATTTGGATTCATTAACCGATTCAGCAATGACCTGGGAACAAACTGTTATATTGGAAGGAAAACCTTTTGTAATAAGAATGAATTTCACTAAAATTTAAAATAAACAATTATGAAAATAGGAATGAACAAATTTTTAGCCTTATTATTTGCAACCACATTGTTATTTGGTTGTGAAGCAACCAAAAATGCAAACAAAACACAAAAAGGAGCTGTTATTGGTGCCACAAGTGGGGCCGTAATAGGAGGTATTATAGGAAATAACACCAAAGGTGGAAATACAGCTTTAGGCGCCATTATTGGTGGGGTTGTAGGTGGTGCAGCCGGAGGTTATATAGGTAACCGAATGGATGAACAAGCCAAAAAAATTGAACAGGAAATCCCCGGAGCCGAAGTTGAACGCGTAGGAGAGGGGATCAACGTAACTTTTGACGAATCAAGCGGAGTGTATTTTGATACAGAAAAATATAATATCAACGCCAAATCAAAAGAAACGCTAAACAAATTGGCCGGTATTTTTAAAGAATATCCAAAATCCAATATTTTGGTGGAAGGACATACCGATGACACCGGATCTGAAAGCTATAACCTTACATTATCTAAAAATCGTGCTCAGGCGGTATCCGGTTATTTAGTAAATAACGGAGTTTCAAGTGGCCGGTTTGATACTAAATGGTACGGAGAATCCCAACCTAAATACGACAATACTACCGCAGATGGAAGGGCTAAAAACCGTAGAGTTGAGTTAGCTATTGTCGCCAGTGATGAATTAAAAGCAGAGGCTGAAAAAGCGGCTGGAGAAAATTAAAATTTTCTTTTAGTGTTTCAAATAAAATCCCGGGAATTTCCCGGGATTTT
>JBDNHN010000429.1:0-1886 GCA_041688725.1 Gillisia sp. | reverse complement strand
TTCCAAAGCATCGCTGATCTCGCCCAGAGTTGCCCTCTCACGGGCAGCATCTACGGCTAAAGCTAATAAATTTCCTTCCTTGTTTTTAGCGGCTTGGGTTAATGCGTTCAATGCCGTTTTGACTTTTTCGGTATTTCTTTCTGCTTTTATTTTTATAAGCTGATTGACCTGTTGGGTTCGTACCGTTTGGTTGTCCACTTCCAAAGTGACCAGTGGCTCTTCTTTTTCAAGCCGGAATTTGTTATTTCCTACTATAATATCTGTATCACTGTCAATCCTGGCTTGTTTTATGGCTGCGGCTTCTTCAATGCGCAATTTTGGGATCCCGGCCTCAATGGCTTTGGTCATCCCGCCCAGATCTTCAACTTCTTCAATGTGTTTCCAGGCTTTTTCAGCGATTTGATGCGTAAGGCTTTCAACATAATAACTGCCTGCCCAGGGATCTACGGTTTTGGTAATCTTTGTTTCCTGTTGCAGGTATAATTGAGTGTTTCGTGCTATCCTGGCAGAAAAATCTGTAGGAAGTGCAATGGCCTCATCCAGCGCGTTTGTGTGCAGACTTTGGGTTCCGCCAAATACCGCAGCAGCAGCTTCAATACAGGTACGGGCCACATTGTTAAACGGGTCCTGTTCTGTCAAACTCCAGCCACTGGTTTGGGAGTGGGTGCGGAGCGCCAGGGATTTCTCGTTTTTCGGGTTAAATTGTTTTACCAGTTTGGCCCACAACATTCTGGCGGCACGCATTTTTGCGATTTCCATAAAATGGTTCATCCCGATGCCCCAGAAAAAGGAGAGGCGGGGAGCAAAACTGTCAATATCCATTCCGGCTTCAAGGCCTTTTCTTATGTATTCCAGCCCATCAGCCAGGGTATAAGCCAACTCAATATCGCAGGTCGCTCCGGCTTCCTGCATATGGTATCCGGAAATGCTGATGCTGTTGAACTTGGGCATATTTTTGGAAGTGAATTCAAAAATATCCGAAATGATCTTCATCGAGGGAGTTGGCGGATAAATATAAGTATTCCGAACCATGAACTCCTTTAAAATATCATTTTGAATGGTTCCTGAAAGTTGTTCGGGTTTTACCCCCTGTTCTTCTGCCGCAACTATAAAAAATGCCATAATGGGCAATACCGCGCCATTCATCGTCATTGAAACCGACATTTCACCCAGGGGAATCTGGTCGAATAAAACCTTCATATCTTCCACCGAATCTATGGCAACCCCGGCTTTTCCAACGTCTCCCACCACGCGTTCGTGATCACTGTCGTAACCTCGATGGGTTGGCAGATCAAAGGCAACTGATAATCCTTTTTGCCCGGCGGCCAAATTTCTTCTGTAAAATGCATTACTTTCCTCTGCCGTAGAAAATCCGGCGTATTGGCGGATTGTCCACGGCCGGCTTACATACATTGTGCTGTACGGCCCACGCAGATAGGGTGGGATCCCGGCTGCAAAATTTAAATGCCCGGCATCTTTTATGTCTTCTTCCAAATAAACCGGCTTCAGGTCAATTCCCTCAGCTGTGGCAAAATTTTGATCAATTTGTTGTCCACCGGCTTTTTGGAAAACCGATTTTTTTAAAGTGAGTTGCTGAAGATTTTTTCTTTGCATTGCTTCTGAATTCTTCCTGCCGAATTAATTTCAGCGTTGATATTTTATGATGAATATAATCCTGAAAATAATAATTTCAGATATTACTCCTTTTTAATTCGTTCCTGTTCCAGCTTTTCTGACAAACGCCTTTCCAGAATAGGAGAGATCAGGGTTTTTCGCGGATTCATTTTCAGAAACGGATAAAGCTCCAGATTGTTTTTCATCTTATCCTCCGGGTTTTTATGCTTATTGGTCCCTATCAGGATCAATTCGCCTTTATTGAATTGTTC
>JBDNHN010000428.1:0-5192 GCA_041688725.1 Gillisia sp. | reverse complement strand
CATCATCAAATTAATGGCCTGGACCTAGTGATCGTGATGTATGATGCAAATGTTTCCGTCCTATATGGCAGATGTCACCACAGGGGAGCGCTAATGGCTGATGGTTATATTGAAGGTCATAATCTAATTTGCGGTGTCCACGGATGGGACTACCGCTATGACACGGGAGTTTCGGAATACAATAATAATGAAGTCCTTCATAAATTCAAATCTGAGGTCAAAGACGGATATGTTTGGGTGGATGAAAATGAGATCGATACCTTCTTAAAAGAGCATCCTCAGCCTTTTAACCGAAAAGAATATTTGGGACAATACGCAGATACCAATCCTGAAGACACGGAACCCTACGCAGGATATATCAAGGAACTGGCCCAAAACGGCCTCAAGAATTATGGCCAACATGGGCCTTCGGAGGCGATGGGGGTAGACCGAAATACCCTGCCGAAATGGGAAAATATTCAGTTTTTACCGGCTCAATTGGCGAAGAGACCTCTGTTTGATGAGGAAGATGTAAAAACCTCTGTAACTATCGGTCCAAATGCCAATAAACCATTACATCTTGATATCCCCGTATTTGTGTCGGATATGAGTTTTGGCGCACTGTCAAGAGAAGCCAAAATTGCCCTTTCAAAGGGTGCTGAAATGGCCGGAACCGGTATTTGCAGTGGGGAAGGTGGAATGCTTCCTGAAGAACAATCTAATAATTCAAAATACTTTTACGAACTGGCCTCCGGAAAATTTGGCTTTTCCTGGGAGAAAGTTCAAAAGGCACAGGCCTTTCACTTTAAAGGTGGTCAAGGAGCGAAAACCGGCACAGGTGGACATCTGCCCGGTTCTAAAGTGACCAAGGAAATTGCTGAAGTTAGGGGATTAAAGGAAGGAGAAACAGCCATCTCTCCTGCTGCTTTTCCGGATCTTAAAACAGCGGAAGACTTTAGACGTGTTGCCGAAGAAGTGCGCGAGAAGACGAATGGAATTCCTATTGGGTTCAAAATTGCCGCAAGCCACATTGAAGCGGATATCGATTTTGCACTGGAAGTGGGTGTGGATTACATCATCTTGGATGGCCGCGGTGGCGGGACGGGATCTGCTCCCTCCATTTTGAGAAACAACATCAATGTACCTACGATACCCGCGCTGGCAAGAGCAAGAAAACACCTTGATAAAGTAGGGACAACCAATGTAACCCTGATAATAACAGGCGGACTACGAGTAGCCGAAGATTTTGCCAAGGCTTTGATGCTAGGGGCAGATGCTATTGCGCTTTCCAACTCGGCTCTTCAGGCCATCGGATGTCTGGGAATGCGTGCCTGCAGTTCCAATAACTGTCCGGTTGGAATAGCAACTCAAAAACAAAACCTGAGAAACCGACTTATCATTAATTCTTCTGCCCAACAACTCTATAATTTTTTCACAGCCAGCAATAGCCTGGTAAAAGTGGTGGCTAGGTCATGCGGATATGATGATGTCTCAAAATTCAACTTTAAGGACCTCTCTACGCTCAATTACGAAATGCACAAATTAACAGGGATAAAATACGCAGGAATTGAATCATAAAGATTTTAATCTGAAAACTAAAAACGCATGAATAACTATACACAAACAGACCGACAGCTACATTGGCTGTGCCAAATTCTTACAAAGGCCAATCGTACTTTTATACCTAAAAAAGAAGATGACAGCCATACAAACCTCTATTTTGACTCATTAGGAGATCGCATTTACGGAAGGTGGATACTTACAGGCGATAGAGATATTATCTTCACATTAAACCTCGGAAATCAACAGATTGAGATACTAGATTCTACTCATCAAGTAGTTGCTTCTGTACAAACCATCTCTAAAAAGATAATGGAAGTTGAAAAAGAAATTGAGGTTTTACTGCCTGGTTTAGGGTTAAATGCAGCTAATTTTTCAGCGAAATTGCACTTCGAAATTCCAAATTACGCATTCACAAACGATTCAATTCCGTCTATTGACGATAAAAGTATTTATGAGTGGAAACATTTTCGTCAAATGGCAAATGAGGCATGCAGTATTCTATTAGGTCATGCCCAAGTTTGGGAAGAAATAAGGATCTGGCCCCATCATTTTGATACTGGAATTTACGCCAGTCTCACAAATAATCTTGGTTTGGGATTCGGCCTGGCCATGGAAGATGAAATGGCTGGATCTCCCTATTTTTACATGTCGGGTTATCCCACAAATGGAGCAATCAATTATGAAAATATTCCTGAAGGCAAAGAGTGGAAATGGGAGTTGGGTGAGCATTGGAAAGGGGCTGTTTTGCCACTTGACCAACTTAAAGATAAAACTTCCACAGATCAGAAACAGATTCTAGAAAATTATTTGCTTGACTCATTTAATTGGTTTGTGAAGCAAGGGTGAAATAAAAAAACTTGAGAATGGAATGGTACGCCCCGCTAACGATATTACCGGCAATCGGATTATTCTCTCTACCACCAATTTTCTATATCCCTCAATACTGAAGTATATCAATTGGGAAAGGAAACGGAACAAAATGAAAATGTGATAAATTGAAAAATAAAGCAACTGAAAAGACTGGGCATTGCCAATGCACCGCTATATATGAGTGCCTTTTTTTTCATGTTTGCCGAATTATTTCAGGCCTCTTATCCCGATGATATAATCTTTCGGATTCTAATGGTAATTGCCGCTATACTAGTCGCCATTGCCCTTATTTTCCTTTTCTTACATTCAATTAATGCTATTCAAATCAGGAACAAACATTTAAAAAGATGAGCGACAACTTAAACTGGTACAAAGTACTGGACAACAAAAAAGAATTAAAAGAAGGCAGAGTGATGACTGTGGTAGCTGGTCACAAGGATTTGTGTCTTTCGCATTGGAAAGGCAAGTTAACGGCATTGGACAATAAATGTCCTCATCAGGGAGGGCCTTTGGGGGAGGGTTCAATTGAGAATGGATTATTAAGATGCCCCTGGCACGGTTGGGATTTCTGTCCACATGGAGGTAGCTCAGGAGACTTTGATGATGGGTTGGAGACTTTTCCAATAAAGTTAGATGGTGATTCGGTTTTTGTTGGTTTGGAAGAGGAGCCACCTCATAAACAAACCATAACGGATGTTATGGCCGAAACCATGGTCAATTGGGGTGTAAATCGTGTATTTGGAATGGTTGGACATTCAAATCTCGGGTTAGCCGATGCTTTTCGCAGACTAGAGGAAAAAGGGAAACTGAAATACATTGGAATTCGACACGAGGGAGCGGCATCGTTTGCAGCCTCGGCTTATGGAAAGCTCACCGGCAAACCAGCAGCTTGCTTTGCGATAGCAGGGCCAGGCAGCACGAATATGTTTACCGGACTTTGGGATGCCAAAGTGGACAGAGTCCCTATCCTGGCGCTCACGGGCCAAGTGGCTACACAAGTAGTGGGAACGGGAAATTTCCAGGAAGTGGATTTGGTCAGAGCATTTCAAACGGTTGCTGAATTTAACCAACGCGTAGAACGGGATAGCAAACATTCAGAATTGATGGCATTGGCCATTAAACACGCTACATTAAAAAGAGATGTTTCTCATTTAACTTTCCCCGATCAGGTGCAGGTAATTGAAGCCGGTGGTGCGGAATCGCAGACGCCTGTAGGAAGAATGACGCCACTTACCATAGCTCCCCCGGAAGAAAGTTTGCAAGCAGCTATAGACAACATTGAAGCTGCCAAAAGGCCTGTAATTATTGTCGGGCATGGCGCTAAATTTCACATGGAAGCTATCATCAAATTGGCTGAAAAACTGAATTGTCCGGTAATGACCACCTTTAAGGCCAAGGGAGAAATTTCAGATTCGCATAAACTCGGTTGTGGAGTGTTGGGCAGAAGCGGTACTCCCATTGCATCTTATTTCATGAACGAAGCTGATTTGCTTGTTGTGATAGGTGCTTCCTTCTCCAACCACACGGGAATCACACCCAAAAAGCCCATCATTCAAATTGACTTCGATCCGTTGGCCATTGCAAAATTTCACAAGATCGATGTGGCTGTGTACGGAGAAATTTCACGTACTATAAGTCTGATTAACGATTCTTCTGAGAATCTAAGCGCAAATAAGGTCAATCAAGAAGGTGAAATAGCCGAAAGATGGGCCATTTGGAGAAAAGAGAAACAGAAACGATTGGCCGATGACAGGGGTGAGGGCGTAAGTTCAATTGCGATATTCGAAGCATTGTCACGTCTTTCGCCCAACAACGCTGTGATGTGCGTGGATGTGGGGAATAATGCCTATTCGTTTGGAAGGTATTTTGAATCTAAAAACCATAGCTTTTTGATGTCTGGATATCTTGGTTCCATCGGTTTTGCTTTACCCGCATCTATCGGCGCCTGGGCAGCCGTTGGCGATTATAGACCCGTAATTGCTGTGGCCGGAGATGGCGGTGTTTGCCAATATTTGGCTGAGTTCACCACATTAGTCAAGTATAAAATGCCAATTAAAGTTGTGGTGATTAACAATAACGAGCTCGGCAAGATCTCCAAAGAACAACGCGCAGGTGGTTGGGACAAGTGGTCTACAGATTTAGTCAATCCCGACTTTGCGGCATTTGCAAAAAGTTGCGGAGGCTTGGGAATTAAAGTTACTCAAAAAGAAGGGTTAGAAACTGCTTTAAAACAATTTTTTGATCATCAGGGCCCCGCTCTTTTGGAAGTACAAGCAGATGTTAAATTGATTTAAAACGGTGTACAAACATACCTAAACTGTATTAAAACGCAGATTACAACGAAGAATATCAAGCTAACATATCCAGAGGATGAACTGGTAAATGATTCCTAACTTGAAGTAGCTGCCCAAAAACTAGGTATAAGAATATTCTGGAACTTAAAAAACTAAACATCAAGCTTTTATGTTAGCGGTATCTAAAGAAAGGACTTATATCCATTTCTAACATCTGTGATTGTTTTCATTTAGAACGTGATGCTTTTTATAAGTACTGCAAGAAAGACAAACAAAGACATTTATTTGAAAACCAGATCATCGAAATCGTTAAGGAAAGGCGTAAGTCCCTACCCAAGGAAGGTTTGCGTAAGCTCATATAATCTTTAAATATAGATTTTGACAAAGCCAATTTAAAAGTTGGTAGGGATACTTTGTTCAACATTCTAAGAGAACATAAAATGCTCACACTTAGAAAGAAATACAGTGCCAGAACGACAAACTCCT
>JBDNHN010000427.1:0-2881 GCA_041688725.1 Gillisia sp. | reverse complement strand
TTAAATATGATATTTATCATTGTTACACAGGAATTTAGAATGTTTATTTACAGCTTAATTAATTCAAAAGATATGGGAATTGCAAAACAATTTTTAAAGACAAAACCAATGTGCAAAGTCACATTTACCGTTCCTGCACAAGATGCAAAAAATGTTACCGTAGTGGGTGATTTCAACAATTGGGACCCAAAGGAAAACGAATTGAAAAAGTTAAAAAACGGCTCATTTAAAGGGACCTTTAATTTTCCGATGAAGAATTCCTATGAGTTCAGATACCTTATAGACGGGAATTTCTTTAATGAAGCTGAAGCCGATCGTTTCCAGTGGAACGAATATGCAGGGACAGAAAACGCTGTTTTAGAACTATAATTTATTTTCTGAAGGCAGACGATCCGGAACTTTCCCACAGAAAAAAAAATCCACCGCTTTTTTAGGTGGATCTTTTTTCGTGTGAAGTTTCTTCAGCAATTTTTAATGACTCTAAAGCGTGATTTCCAATTCCCCCGGAAAACTGCAAAAGAGTATATTTGACAACATAAACCGAAAAACATGAAAGTCATTCTCTGCTTGTGTTTTTTTCTAACACTCCAAAAAACAATGGTCTTATTCGATTTTAATGCCCAAAGTGAACCCGGCAACTGGGTTGTTGTAGATGATGTGGTGATGGGCGGCCGCTCCAACGGATCTTTCAGCCTGACCCCGGAAGGTCACGGACTTTTTAAAGGCCAAATTTCTATGGAAAATAACGGCGGGTTTTCATCGGTGCGTTACCGGTTTGATTCAAAATCGGTGGGAGAATTTACCAATATAAAGTTGCGGGTTAAAGGGGACGGAAAATCCTACCAATTCAGGGTTAAAAGCAGCGCCGGGGATTCCCATGCGTATATCGCAACTTTTAAAACCACCGCAGCCTGGAGCACAGTGGAAATCCCTTTTGCAATTATGTACCCGTCCTTTAGAGGCCGAAAACTGGATATCCCATATTATCCCGGCCAAAGTATGGAAGAGATCGCCTTTTTGATAGCCAATAAAACAGCAGAAACCTTTGCCCTGGAAATTGACAGGATTGAATTGGAATAGGCATACTTAAATTTTCGGCTAAGTTTGAGAGTAACAGATCAGTTTATAAAATTTAAGCACCTAAATTGCCTGAAGAAAAGTTGTCCTCAATTTCTGTTTTTTTCTCATACCTCAACACACTTAAGACTTTAGGCACCTCAATTACAGATTAGATAATGTATTTATTCTAAATTCAAGATTTTTAAAATACTGTTTATGCTCCTGGTAACCTGTGCCATCATTGAGAACAATGGAAAGATCCTTTGCGCGCAGCGAAGCGAAAAAATGAAACTTCCCCTGAAATGGGAATTCCCCGGCGGCAAAATTGAAGAAAATGAAAGCCTTGAAGCCTGCCTGAAAAGGGAGATCAGGGAAGAGCTGGGAATTGAAATAGACATTCTGGAACAACTGCCATCCTTTAAACACAGCTATTCTGCAAATTTCAGCATTGAACTTATTCCCTTTCGCTGTAAAAGTTTAAGTCATGAGATCCAATTGGCAGAACATAAACAAATAAAATGGCTTAGTTTAGATAAATTAAAAGATTTGGATTGGGCAGAAGCAGATGTGCCAATTGTGAATTATATTAAAACACACAGGAATGGGAATTGAAACAGGTATTTGTGAAAAACTTATCAATCTTGTTCCCTACACTTCCTGCATAATCTCTGAGATATTACTTTTATTTTTCCTTCCTCAAAAAACGTGGTGCGATTTCATCTTCTCCAATTATTTTATTAGATCTAAGGACCATTTGGGTTTTTCCGGTGTGTGGGTTTTTAAACAGGGAGAATCCCCCACGACAATTTAAATAGCGAAATAAAAATGCTTTTATCCCGGCAATAAAGCCATAGGCAGCGGTTTGATCGTAAATATAATGGGAACAGGTATTTTTGAACAGGCAGGGACCGCGTTTATAAATGGGCACCAAATTCCAATACATTCTTATAATTGCCAAAAGAAGCTGTTTCATTATCTGTCTCTGTGAGAAATGTTAAAAAAATACACCCCGGGTTTGATCCTTACTTTATTCCCTAAAACAAAGCAATTGATCCCCAGAGCTTATTTTGTATAATCCAAAAGTAAAGCGGGATGGGAGAGTTTCTTTACGGTTTCCCGTAATCAGGGTGAAAAAATTCAAATTAACGAATCCCAAATTACACTTCGGAGCCTCTCTTCACTCTTCACTCTTCACTCCTCACTCCTCACTAAATTAAAGTTATGACCTATATATTACAATAAGTCCAAAACTGAATTAAAATAGCCAAAAACTTGCCTATAAATCCTAATTTTTTACTTTTGGAAATAAATCTTAAAAAAAATTGTTATAAAGGTTACAGAATAGAAATATTGATAAAAAATATTAAACATGAAGAATACCGGAAAATTTCAAATTAAAGAGCTGCTGCACCAAAAAACATACCTGATCAATGGGGAATTAGTCACCTGGAAAGGCAAAACAGACAATGTATATTCGACAATTTCATCTACCGAAGCATATAAGCCAACCTTATTGGGAAGCGTTCCGCATATGGACGAAGCTACTGCCCTGGAAGCCCTTCATGCTGCCTGTGACGCTTATGGAAAAGGCCAGGGAGATTGGCCAACTATGAAAGTTTCCAAAAGAATTGCCTGCATGGAGCAATTTGTAATACAAATGAAGACCAAACGTGAGGAAGTTGTAAATTTATTGATGTGGGAAATAGGAAAAACCCTCACCGATTCTCAGAAAGAATTTGACAGGACGGTGGAGTATATCAACGACACTATTGAAGATTACAAACAACTGGACAGGAATAGCGCCAAATTTTTAAAACGCGAT
>JBDNHN010000426.1:0-3523 GCA_041688725.1 Gillisia sp. | reverse complement strand
TTTTAGTCTTCACCCGGAACAGGAGCAATAACTTCAATATTTTTTACATATTTAGACCATTTCTTTGACGCAGGGAGCATAAGCATCGAATTTCTCTCATCTGATGTTATGATTCACGTGGGTTACAACAAGAAATTTATCGATCATTTTTTTCTTATTACACAAAAAAGTGTGGGGCCCTCGTATTTTCCCAAAAGGACTTTTAAAAACATTTGTTTAAAGGATTTAAAATTAAAATAGGGTAGTCTTTTCTTTCTAAAACTCAATATTTCAAAATCTTCGGATTCAAAAAATTTCTGAATGGATTTTTTTCTAAAAAAATTCAGATGAATCGGTGGTCCATCTTGAAAAATCTTATCCCCGGGGGAATTGTAATTGAATTTCTTATTGTAATTAGGAACTGAAAAAATGAATAGACCTCCTTTTGTTAGTTTACTGCTTATAAGAGATAAGCACTTTTTAAGATCCTGAATATGTTCAAGCACTTCCCACATCAGGACAATATCAAATTTGTTTTTAAAATCCCCAATAACACTAAAATCTCCCTGATGAACATTTAAACCAAATGATCTGGCTTTATTATTTACTTTTTCATCTATCTCAACTCCGGTATAAGAGCTGTTTGGATAATTTCTCTGAATAAAACAACCCATTAAGCCTATTCCCGAACCTATCTCTAGAACTTCAGAACTATTATTGATATACTTCTTTATCAACCTATTTCTATTATAACCAACTTTTGATATACCTTTTTTTAGTTGTTCATATTCAAAAATTGAATGTGTTCTATATTTTGGATTATCATCATTGTATAAATGATCATAAACTTCCTGTAATTCATCTTGAGAAAATATCTTCTTTGAAAAAATGAGATAACAACTTAAACACTCTACAAGATCGAGGGTTTCATTAACCACCCGAATTTCACCTCCACAAAATTTACATTTATTAAACATACCACAGATTGTTTTATAATTAGAAAAATCCCTATTCCTTGATATAAGTATTTTAGCAAGATTTAAATTTAAACTTTTATTCCTTCTTTTGCATCAGCATTGTGAGATGCATACATCTGAACATATGAAGGTTTGAACTTTTAGACTTTTCCCAATCTTCTTGATGCCATTTTTTAGCAATTTCCTTTTTATTTTCTGAAGAATATGGCAATAAATTTAAAAGAAAAAACCATTTTGCTTTGCCTAACATCCCTCTTCTTTCTATGATATTAAATGCTTTCTCATATTTAAAATAGGTTTGTTTTGAAAATGGCCATTCCCAGTCCTTATCACTTTGAAAAGGTCTGTATAGAGTTCGGATTAATTTTATAGGAAAACTGGTTTGCAGAGGATCATTACTTATGATTGTTCCTCCTGAGGAAAGTTTCTCTTTTAAATGGTTAATTAATAAACTGGTATCCCTAAAATGATGTAATACTCCGTACGCATAGATAAGGTCAAAATCCTTTTCTAGAAATGCTTCCGATAGAAAATCGATTGAGTAGGCTTCCGCATGATCAAAATGCTTTAATCTTTTTCTTAAGTTGGATATCCCTTTTTCACTCAGGTCTATTGCGATGTATTTTTTTGAATTTTCAGCTAAATAATAGGACAACGAATTCCCGGCATAACAACCTAAATCTAATACTTTTTTGTTAGAAAGATCTCCAAACCATTCTTTATGCAGTTCGTAAATTTGGGATTCCGCACCAATGTTTTTACGAATTTTCCTTAAAATTCCATTTCTTACTGCATACCAGACTTTCGTAGCTTTATTTTGTTTAAAATTACTGTAGAATTCTTTCTGCCTTTCATTTACAGTCTTCTCTTTTTCAAGACGATTTTTTTTTTTGTTTTTTCATTGATCCTTTTCAATCTAATTTTTATAAGGTTTAAAAAACCCCAATTTAATCCAGGCAATAAATCTTCCCAAAGCATCTTTAAATGCACCCCTTTCATTATCAAGAAAAGCATTCTTTAACCTTATTGTCGCCAACAATAAGGTTATTAAATTCCATTTGAATATAGATTGAATATCCGGATTTGGATTTTTTATTTTCCAGACTATCCACCCGTTCTCCACAACCATTTTTCCGTATTTAAAATCATCCGGTCTCCCGCTTTCCTCGTGAAGATGGTAAACCTGTGCCCCCGTGTTAAGATAAAGTTGCCCTGTTTTTGATGCGCGAAGGCAAAAATCCATATCCTCATAAAGCCCGTAACCCTCAAAATAATCAGAAAATTTTATCTTATCAAATAATTCCTTTCGATAAGCTGAAACACCTCCCATAAAGTATTCAACCTTATGAATTTCACCTGTAGGCGGATAAAACCCTATAGTAAATCCATGGGAAAAGGAGGGCATTATGCCGGGCAATTCTTTACTTAACAAGCCAAGTCTTTTTCTTAAAACATTTCTACTCCCAAGTTTTCTTTCCCAGTCCTTATAATAATAGTTTGCGAATTCAATCCTTTTATTCTC
Organism: Gillisia sp.; assembly: GCA_041688725.1. Classification (GTDB taxonomy): domain Bacteria; phylum Bacteroidota; class Bacteroidia; order Flavobacteriales; family Flavobacteriaceae; genus Gillisia. The sequence goes on along the minus strand of JBDNHN010000426.1, from coordinate 1,045 downwards.
TGATTTTTTTTTCCATACATCTGCATTTATTATTGCCCCGCCAACTCCTTTAGCATCCGGATATTGATTAAAGGTAGATATCAATTTATCAAAATAATCAGGTTGAAGAACAATATCATCATCTAAAAAACATAATATATCTGAGTCGTCACTTAATTTAGAAATACCGAAATTCCGTTGTTTGGTAAGACCGCGGTTCTCTTCATCAACTTGAAAATAAGTTAGCCTCTCGTAATAGTTCTCAGAAAGTATTGTTTCTGTCTCTGAATCACCTGAGCCGTCTACAATAAGAATTTCATCAGGATAAAGAGTTTGGTTCTGAACAGATTCAAGTAATCTTTTTAGTGATTTAGCGCGGGAATAAGTACAAATGATTAAGCTAAATTTCATAGAATTTTTATATTTAAACTGCAAAGCCTATTATTGTGAAGTTTTAAATAACAGCCGCTGAGCCCATTCTTCACTTAATCTCCACCTATTTCTCATTGACCTTAAATAACTAATTGGATTTTTAATAGGTTGCTTATTATAGTACTTCAAAAACAAAGAAGCTTTAAAACCCTTGATTTGCTGTGGCGTATAATATTTAAGGGCGAAAGCCATCAAAGTTGGCGAGGGTTTGGGCAAGGGTTCTTCCTGTTCCCAGGCTAAAACGGGTTTTTCCCGAAATCCTCCCATCGGGGCTTTTAAGTGCCGAATTTCAGTTTCGGGATGATATATGATATCACAGCCCACATTTCGTAGCTGCATCCCAAAATCGGCATCCTCTCCATAGCCGTGTTCATAAATAGAGGAAAAAGCACATTGTTTCGCAAAAACACTTTTAACTATACTTGTTCCAGAACCAAAACTGCCCCATTGTTTTATTTTTTTGAAAATTGTTTTTTCCCCTTTTTGTTTACAGTTCATATTAATTGCAGATACTCCAAGGCGGTTTATTTCCTCTACAATTTTTTCCAATAGATCGGGTTCAAAACGAATATCATCATCAGCAAAAAAGATCCAATCAGATTCTACTTCTTCCAAAGCTATATTTCGGGCATTA
>JBDNHN010000055.1:0-9160 GCA_041688725.1 Gillisia sp. | reverse complement strand
GACATCACCACTCCATAATTGGAGCTTGACCATTCAACAATTATATATTAAATTTGGAAACAGAATAAAACTGGATATTGAAATATAGAAATAAAACCTGACGCTGCCGCTAAGGCTCATTTTAAAAACAATTTGATTTTTAAACAATCAACCCCAATAGAAAAATCAAACCATTTTCAAAACGTCAAAAAAATGAGCAGACAGAGTTTAAATTACAGACCCTAATAAATAAAATGGATACCATAGAAACGCTTCCAACCATAAACCCCAATTACAAGGTAATTGCATTGATTCAACTTGCCATTTGTTATTTTTTTAGCTCTTATTTCAATGCCTTTTTTTAAGAATTTCTGTTTTATGAATGATAAACAAAGCTCAGATTTCTATAAAAATCCTTTAAAAATGTTTCGAAATAGAACGTGCTTTCGTTCCATACTACTTTTTTTAATGATCTTCAGAATAGATTTTATTAGCATTTAAATTTTTTACTACTTTTATTGTTAATAATACATCTTCTGAATTCTCTTAAATATGGAAATATTCCTTCAATTTGATACATGGATTGCCCTGATCACACTTACTTTTATGGAGATTGTTCTCGGAATTGACAACATCATTTTTATTTCCATTGTCGCGAGTAAACTGCCCCAAAAACAACAGAAAAAAGCTAGGCTTCTGGGACTTTCATTGGCTTTAATAATGCGAATTTTACTCTTATTGAGCATTACCTGGCTAATAGGTCTTACCACTCCGGTTTTAACAGTTACCGATTTTAATTTGAGCTGGCGTGATATAATCCTGGCTGCAGGGGGTATCTTTTTGCTTATAAAATCTGTTATGGAAATACATCATAAGGTTGAAGGAGATGAACAAGAACAAATCGTCAAAAATGTAAGGTCCTTCGGATATGCTATTTTACAAATTGTGTTGTTGGATATTATTTTTTCTTTTGATTCTATTCTTACGGCCGTAGGTCTAACAGATCAAGTAATGCTGATGATAATTGCCGTAATAGTTTCCATTGTTATTATGATGATCTTCGCCAAAGCTGTTGGTGATTTTGTAAATAAATATCCAACGATTCAAATCCTGGCCCTTTCATTTTTGATCCTTATCGGATTTATGTTGGTGATGGATGGCCTGCATTATCATGTGCCAAAAGGCTATATCTATTTCGCAGTGTTCTTCTCCTTGTCCATTGAGATGCTGAATATTCGCTTCCGCAAAAAACAAACTAAAAAAGTTAAACAATAAGTAGCTGCGGAAAAAGCAGGTTCATTTAAGACTTGTTTGAAATTATTGCTAATAATTTCAGCTAATTTTTTCCTTGCTGAAGTTATGGAGGCCGAATGCCTGTTAATATCTCTCCAGGGATCGATTTTTTTTCCAAGCCTTAAAAAAATATTTTTGATGTTGTAGATCTGTGGGCTTAATGAAGAGTTTTCCAGTTCCTCCCATTCTATGGGAGTTGCCACCGGAGAGCCTTTTGAATATCGAAGATCTCTTTATCCTTTTAGTTTTTGCTCTTCCCGAAAGGTTCAGATGAAACATCAAAATTTTTTTTATGATACTCTTTTAAGAATTCCTGGTTTTCCATTTTGTTGGTGAGTTAGAGAAAATTATCACTTTTTCTAACTCAGGAGGTGGAAATCCGGTAATTTATTTCTCGCTTTTATTTGAAGCGGAAATATCAAATTTCAACAATGCTTCATCTTTATTTCTAACAGTCCCAAAGGCACCGCTGAAGGGTTCGATGTTATAATCACTTTGCAGAAAAGAAAACCCGCCTTGCAACTTCAGAATTCCATTTTCAACTGAAATTGTCACCGGAATTGTAATTAATTTTGTTACGCCATGAAGTGAAAAATTACCTGTAATTTCGAAATGCTCTCCTTCCATTCTTTTAAGGCTGTTGCAATTGAATCTTACAATTGGATACTTTTCAATATCCAGTTGCCTGCTGCTTCTCATGGTATTGTTAATCTCTATCCAATTTTTTTGGGAAAGAACTTCCATCCCGTATTTTCTTCGGATTTCAGGAAGATCGGAAGCGATTGAATTTGCAGGGACTTCAACCGATATTTTAAACTTAGTTGGATCAACTTCGTCAAATTCGACCGAACCTAAAAATTCCCGGGCGATGACGATATGATCATGCGCAAATCTAGAAAAAATTCCTTTTTTGTAAAGCCTTACGATCAACTCGCTCTCATTTTTATCTATCAAATAAACTCTAGCTTCAGAAGCGGTTATTTTGGGGAAGTCACTTAGATTTTCGGGGGGATTTAAACCTGATCCGGGTTCAAGACTATATTCCCGGTCGCCAAAGGAAACAAAAGCAATTGCCAGCAAGCAAATCCAGGCAGTTATTGTTAGAAACCTGTAAAAGCGTTTCATGAGTTTTTCACCTGCTTTAGGTGGTTTTTAAATCGGTTTTTTTATTTTCTATTTTTTCATTTGATGCGCTTCACAGTAGTAAGAAGATCTTCCCGAATATTTCTCGCGTTTGATCCTACCTCCACAAATTGGGCATTCTTCGCCCTCAATTCTTTTTAATAGAAGAAAATTCTTTGGAAATTTCTCTTCTTTAACTTCAGCTTTAATTGCCTGTTTGAAAACCATCCTCATTTTTTCGTAAATGGTTTTTAATTCCTCTTCATTTAACTGGTTTACCTCTGTAAAAGGATAAATATTGGAATGAAAAAGAATTTCGTCTGAATAAATATTTCCGATCCCGGCCAAAAGTTTTTGATTCATAAGAGTTGTTTTAATACTCCCCCTTTTTCCCTTCATGATTTCCCTGAAATCTTCCCATTTAAAATCATCCGAATAGGTGTCCGGACCAAGCTTATTTTCATGTATAAAATCGGCTTCATCTTCAACAAGGCAAACTCTTCCAAGTTTTCGAGGACATACATAATATAGATTATAGCCGTTGTTCAAATTAAAAATAATCCTGGAATACTCAGGTTCTACATCCCCGTTTTTATAATACTCTAAATGCCCGGTCATTCCGAAGTGGATCATCAAAGTTTCCTCCGTATCCAGTTCAACAAACAAATGCTTCCCGTGCCTGTGAGTTGCCTGAAAAGTCGCGCCTTTCATCCTGATTTGAAATGCCCTCGAACTTATATTTTCAAGGATTCCATCATCCAATACATCAACCTTCGCTACCTTTCGATTTAAAGCGGAGGAATTAAAAATTTGTCTAAAAACTTCAACATCCGGCAATTCTGGCATAACTCTCTTTTTATTTTTGAAAAACAATCCAAAAAATACAGATCCCCAATAAATTTGAGATTGACCTGGCTTGATTAAATTTAATATTTATTTTACTATGAATCAAACACTTATTCTTTTTTTATAGACTTTTCAAAAATTTCTGTTTTGATGTTTTTGCTCAATTCTGAAGACAAAGGATCTTCAAGTGCTTCCAGATTTTTTGTCACTGAAATTATATCCTCCTTGTGAGCTCCCTGATGTAATTTGGCGACAGCTTCAATTTTAAAAGGCTCGCACCAAAACCCGGTAATCAGTGGAAGGTGTTCCTGCAACATTTGTTCAGGAATATCCTTATAAAAAAGCGGATCTTTCTGAGGCGTTTCAAAATGTCCGACTAACTTTTGAAGGGAATTTTCCAGTTCTTCCCTGGTTTGTATTTTCAACCTAACATTTACGTGAACAGCAGAATAATCCCAGGTGCTGATGTCTTTCTCCCTGTACCAGGAAGAGGAAATATACCCATGGGCTCCCTGAAAAATAAGTAGAGCTTCGGTCCCGTCTTTCAAAAACCGAAGTTGCTCATTGTGATTAGCGATATGTGAATACAAGCTGAATTTTTTAGAAGTACCTTCAGCTAAAACAGGAATATGAGTGGCTAAAATGCGATTGCCATTTAAAATAAAAGTCGCAAACGGATGCTGCCTGATAAATTCAAAAATATATTCAGGATCCTCTTTCAGATATTTTTTTGGTTGATACATAGTTTAGGTTTTAAATTTAAATACAGACAATTCCAAAAATTCCGAATTTTTCTCCGGAGAAAATTAAATTCTTCAAAAGCGGGAATAGTATTGGTTAAACTGGATTTATAGGGAATTATTACCTTCAAAAATATTATTTAATAATTAAGTTAGTGACAATTATGAAGTAGTTTAATTAATTGGAAGAAAAGTAATTTAAAAAAAACAGCTACTTAGCTTCTGAATTAAAAAACCGGGTTTTCGTGCTATTTAAATACCTTTGCATTATGGGAAATATTCAAAAAATTGGTCACCGTGGCGCGAAAGGCCTCTTGGCTGAGAATACGCTGGAAAGCATTGAACTCGCATTGAGCTTTGGTGTAAATGCCATCGAAATCGATGTGCACCGCTGCAAATCCGGGGAACTTGTGGTAATCCACGATTTCACTTTGGACCGAACCACCAACGGCTGCGGGGAAATAATCGAATATAATTTAGCCGAATTGAAAGAACTTTTGGTTGAAGAAAAATATAAAATCCCTTTGCTTACCGAAGTTTTGGATCTGATAGAAGGAAAATGCTGGATCAACATTGAACTGAAAGGGACTAATACTGCAGAAACAACCTGTGATATTGTAAGAGATTATGTCGAAAATAAAGGCTGGTCCTATTCCGATTTTATCCTGTCCAGTTTTCAGAACAATGAACCCTATGAGGTTTTTAAGACTGACAATAAAATTCCGATTGGAATATTGAGCAAGGCCAGCGTAATTGAAGCCATTGAATTGGGGAAAAAACTGAAGGCAGTTGCAATTCATCCTTCCATAGGAATTATATCCAGAGATAACGTAAAACTATCTCATGATGCCGGATTTAAAGTCAACGTCTGGACAGTCAATGATCTCAGATCTATTGAAAGAATGAAGGATTTTGGAGTTGACGGGATTATTTCTGATTTCCCGGAGCTTCTTTGAGAAACAAGAGACAAGGCTAAAAAGCGTGGAAAGTGGAGAGTGGAAAGAGAAAAAAAACAAATCCCATATTGACAAATTAACAAATCCTGAACTAACGAATTGACAAACTACGACATCATAATAATCGGCGGCGGTGCGGCCGGATTTTTTGCGGCGATCAATGCTGCTGAAATGGATCCGGAAGCTAAGATCCTCATTCTTGAACGCGGGAAAGAAGTGCTTACCAAAGTGCGGATTTCCGGCGGCGGCAGATGCAATGTTACCCACGCCGAATTTAATCCCGGGGAACTGACAAAAAATTATCCCCGAGGAGGGAAAGAACTCCGTGGCCCCTTTCACTCTTTTATGACCGGCGATACAATTGCCTGGTTTGAAGAACGCGGGATAGATCTTAAAATTGAAGCAGACGGGAGAATGTTCCCGGTCTCAGATTCTTCCGAAACTATTATCAATTGTTTTCTAAATGAAATAAACCGGCTAGGAGTTCAAATCCTGAAAAATCATTCGGTCCAACATATTGAAAAGATCAATGATCATTATAAAATATCCACCAATAATGGCGGTTTTTCAGCTGAGAAAATCCTTGTCGCTACAGGAAGCAATCCCAAAATATGGAGTTTGCTCGAAAATTTTGGTCACTCCATAGAACCTGCGGTGCCTTCGCTTTTCACCTTTAATATAAAAGATGAACGTATCAAAGATCTGCCGGGAATTTCAACTTTTGCTTCGGTAAAAATCATAGGAATGAACCTGGAGGATGAAGGCCCTTTGCTCATCACGCATTGGGGAATGAGCGGCCCGGCTGTTTTAAAACTCTCGGCCTGGGGTGCACGGGAATTGAATGAAACAGACTATAAATTTCAGATCTCGGTAAATTGGCTGCCCAACCAAACTTCCGAAGGAATTTTAAAGCAACTGAAAGATTTGAAACTGGCGCATGGGAAACAACAAACCTCAAAATACGCCCAATTTGAACTTCCAAAGCGATTGTGGCAAAGCCTGGTGAAAGCATCGGGAATTGAGGAAACCGCGATTTGGGCCGATCTCAATAAAGATCAGCTTAAAAATTTGAGTTTACAGCTCACCGAAGCTGTCTTTAAAGTCAACGGAAAAAGCACTTTTAAGGAAGAATTCGTAACTGCCGGCGGGATAAACCTGAAAGAAGTCAATTTCAAGACTTTTGAGAGCAAACTTCACAAAAACCTGTTTTTTGCCGGCGAAGTCCTTAATATTGACGCCATCACCGGCGGATTTAATTTTCAAAATGCCTGGACCAGCGGTTATCTTGCTGCCCAAGCATTGAGTTCTTTCTAAAAGGAACACGGGATTTGTTTGTGGTTGTAGGACTTCGGATTTAGTGTTTTTCAGTATACCTCTAAGATCAAAGATCGTTGAAGGCACTTAGGCTCATAGAAAGATAAATTCTTATTGGGAAAGTAGAAACAGGATTCGATAAGTCTGAATGCGAAGAAATAATATCCAATTCTAACATAGCAGTTGCAGAAGAAATTCTCAATTTGGGAAAGAAAGGTAATTTATTTTAAATTTCTAAAACCTAATATGATGAATAGGTGATTGCTTTGAACCAAAAATTAATATTACCTTAATAAGATCTTTCAAAAAAAAGAAAGAGATAAACTTGAAATATCCCCCAGACAAAGATTTGATGAGATAGTATCTAATCAAAAATGAATGGATTATGGCAAAAAACAAAACAACCACATCCAATAAAAATGTTTCTGACTTTATTCAAGAATTTGCCGACACGGAACAAAAGCGAAAGGACAGCTTTGAATTGTTAGAACTTTTTCAAAAAATTTCAGGCTACGAGCCAAAAATGTGGGGATCCAGCATAATTGGATTTGGAAGCTACCATTATAAATACAAAAGCGGGCACGAAGGAGATGCTCCCCTAATTGGATTTTCTCCGCGCAAAGCCGCCATTTCCCTTTATGTTTTCACCGGGCTTGAAACCCACAAACATTTACTGGAGGATTTTGGGAAATTCAAAATGGGAAAAGCCTGTATTTATGTAAAAAAGCTATCTGATATTGACCTGCAGAAACTGGAGACACTCATCAGGGAGACTATAAATTACCTGCAAACAAAATACGGAGAGACAGGAAATTAGAAACTGCACAACAGCCAATTTTAAGAATATTGTAAAACCTATATCAAATCCCTATAGCTTTCGGAACTAAAAAATACGCGAAACTTCACATAATTTTTTTGTGTTTTCAATTTATTTTTTCAATTCAACCTCCAGATCTCAAAATTGAGTACTGCTGCGAAAAGTACCCAAACAGCATAGGGAATAAGCAAATATCCTGCTGTTTCGTTTACAACTTTGAACCATTTTATGGTGAACAGCAGGATCACAAATAAGGCTATAATATCCAGTAATGCCAAAAAAGGCTGTTTTAAGCCGAAGAATAGCAGGGACCAAAAGCCGTTGAGTAAGAGCTGAAAAGCAAAATGGTACAGGGCGACCTTAACCCATTTATGATAAAAGCCTTTATTCCACACAATTCCGGCAGAGATCCCCATTAAAATATACAATACGCTCCAAACCGGGCCAAAGACCCAGTCCGGAGGATTAAACCAGGGTTTATTGAGGGAGGGATACCAATCTTCAATACTTGCCTGCGTGGCAAGCTGCCCTATAAACCCGATAAAGAAACATATTCCCATCGCCGCTAAAATTCGTATCCCCAGTTTAAATGTCATCTTGATTGGTTTATAATACTAAAATAGGCTTTTATTTGAAAACCTTATTCAAACCCTCTGAACTAAAAAAGTATATTTGCTTAAATTTCCTGAAGAATGACCGAGAAAGATTTTATACCCCAATCCTATCAGCGTGAATTAATTGCCGGCAGTATAACCTGGCAGGCTCCCAGCAACATCGCATTGGTAAAATACTGGGGGAAAAAGGAACCTCAGATCCCGGCAAATCCATCCATAAGTTTTACATTGGATTCCTGCAAGACCACTACCACGCTGGAGTTTAATAAAAAGGAAACTGCCGATAAAAACATTACTTTCGAACTCTATTTTGAAGGGGAAAAAAAGGAGGATTTTAAACCTAAAATCGAATCGTTTTTCAAAAGAATTGAAGCTTACTGCCCGTTTTTAACTGATTATCAGTTTGTGATAAAAACCGAAAATTCCTTTCCGCACAGCAGCGGGATAGCTTCTTCAGCTAGTGGAATGAGCGCGTTGGCACTTTGTGTGATGAGCCTGGAAAAAGAACTGAACCCAGAACTTTCAGAGGAATATTTTAATAAAAAAGCTTCGTTTTTGGCAAGATTGGGTTCGGGAAGTGCCTGCAGAAGTATTGAAGGCGAACTCATCGTTTGGGGAAAGCACAAAAACACCAAAAACAGCAGTGATCTCTTCGGAATAAAATATCCATATAAAATTCATGAAGTTTTTCAGAATTATCGGGACACCATTTTATTGGTGGATCAAGGAACAAAACAAGTGAGCAGCAGTCTTGGTCACAACCTGATGGATGGCCACGCATTTGCAGAAGCGAGATTTGAGCAGGCCCACAGGAATCTGGACAAACTCAGAAATATTTTCGAAACCGGGAATTTAAAGGGATTTATTGAAATTGTGGAAAGTGAAGCTTTGACATTGCACGCAATGATGATGAGCAGCAATCCGTATTTTATCCTGATGAAACCTAATACCCTTGAGATCATTAATAAAATATGGGCCTTCAGGGAAAACTCCGGTCTGCCGGTATGCTTTAGCCTTGATGCAGGAGCAAATGTGCACGTTTTGTATCCTGAAAAAGACGAGGAAAAAGTTTTTGAATTCATTAAGAATGAGTTGGTTGCGTATTGCGAAAATGAACAGTATCTTTGCGACCGGATAGGTGCCGGGGCGATAAAAATTGGCAAGACACAAATGTGAAGGAGGTTATAATAAAAACAAAAAGTTTCTTTTTCTCCATTAAAATTGTTAATTTGTATAAAAATTCTTTCTGTTGAAAAGAAAGAATATATAATATCTAAACAATTACTTCGATCCGGAACTGCAATTGGAGCTTTAGTGATCAAATCGGAACATGCCTAGAGTAAGGCAGATTTTGTTCACGAACTATATATAACTCTAAAAGAAGGTGATGAAACAAAATATTGGTTAGATTTGTTGTATGAAACCAGTTTTTTAGATGCCTCCACTTTTGAGGTGTTTCATCAAGATATTAAAGAATTG
>JBDNHN010000054.1:0-6390 GCA_041688725.1 Gillisia sp. | reverse complement strand
GGATGTAAAAAAGATGAACAAGAATTGGAATTTGAAGTTCTGTCTATTGAACAAGTCTCAGAAGAAAATTGCATTCCCGAAGAAGAAAACTGTACTTTTATAAGTATTCAAATTCCCTGGGCTCTTGATTCCGAAACCCGAAGTAAAAAAATCAATCGTAATATTGAAAAACATATTATTCAATTAATAGATTCCCAGGAGGAGAATAATTTTAATAGCCTGGAATATTTATCAGAAAAATTTATTGACGATTATGAAGCCTCCTCCAGGGAGTTTCCTGAATATACTATTCCCTGGGAAGCTTCCGTAGAAGGCAGGATGTCGTACAGATCGCCCAATTTAATATCCATTGAATTTGACCTTGCACTTTTTACCGGTGGCGCGCACGGCTATACGAGCGTGAGTTATTTAAATTTTAATTCCAAAACAGGAGATCAACTTGGGACCAAAGATATATTTGAAAATGAGTTTAAAAGTTATGCTGAAAAATTTTTCAGGCAGAAAAATGACATTCCGGAAGATCAACCCATAAACAGTACTGGTTTATTTTTTGAAAATGACAGCTTTCAATTGCCACAAAACATTGGATTTTCAAAAAATAAGATCATTTTAAGGTACAATGCTTATGAAGTTGCCTCCTATGCTGAAGGAAGTATTCAATTGGAAATCCCGATAAAGGATGTTGAGGAATTTATTAAAATTCTTTAAACCCAGCTAACGGTTTTTAACATCCTAAGCTTTCAGCTTCAAATAATTCCCTTTTTTAAAAAATTCAGTTATGAAGAAAATTTACCATCTCTCCACCTGCACTACTTGTAAAAAGATACTGAAAGAATTAGACCCCCCTTCTTCCTTTAGGCTTCAGGACATTAAAGAAGAGTCAATAACCGGGGAACAACTGGATGAGATGCGGGAACTCTCAGGAAATTATGAAGCCTTATTCAGTAAAAGGGCGCAATTATATAAGGAACGGGATTTAAAAAATGAAAACATAAGCGAAGAGCGCTATAAAAATTTGATCCTGGAACATTACACATTCTTGAAACGTCCCGTGATCATCATTAACGACAAAATTTTTATTGGCAACGCAAAAAAAACGGTAGAGGCTGCCAAAAAATCTATTAATGAATAAACGAATGTTGGCCATATTGGCCGCTACCGGCGCAAGTACTATCTATGGTATAAATCATACCATAGCAAAAGACCTGATGCCCATTTATATTGAACCTTTCGGATTTATACTGCTGAGGGTTATGGGCGCTGCCGTTTTGTTTTGGCTGATTGGCTTTTGGGGACCAAAAGAAAGAATAGCAACCTCCGACTGGCCCAGAATTATTGGTTGTACCTTTTTTGGAATGGCAATCAATATGTTGGTGTTTTTTAAAGGCCTCAGCTTAACATCACCCATTAACAGTTCGGTGATAATGACTATTTCCCCCATCCTGGTGTTGATGATGGCCGCCCTTTTAATCCACGAGCGAATCACATGGCTAAAAATTGCCGGCATCATCACTGGTTTGGCCGGGGCATTGACACTTGTGTTTTTTAGCACTCAAACCACCGTGAACGCACCAAATATTCCCCTGGGAAATCTATTTGTGATCATGAATGCGCTTTCTTTTGGCATCTATTTGATCATGGTTAAACCATTAACCGCCAAATATCACCCCTTTACACTTATGAAATGGTTGTTTTTATTTGGGGTTATTATAAATTTCCCAATCTCTATTTCAGAATTTTTAGATGTTGAATGGACTTCCCTTCCTGTTCACGCGCTTTGGAAATTTGGGTTTGTGGTAGTGTTCACAACTTTTTTAACCTATTTGTTGAACATCTTTGCGCTGAAAGAATTATCTGCTTCCGGCTTAAGCGCTTTTATATATCTTCAACCCCTTGTGGCGATTGCATTTGCAATTGCAACAGGATCCGATTCGCTTAGTGCCGTGAAAATTACCGCAGCAATATTGGTGTTTTCAGGAGTTTATATGGTTACCAAAAAAGCAAAGCCTATAGGGCGTGCACCTCAAGGTTCTTAGGTTTTCTCCCAAATTTTCTGGAGTCTTCCCTGGTAAGGAACCTAAAATCTTCGGTATGGGTGAGATTGTTTAAATTTTCATACAATTCAGAAGGCAATCCAACCAGTTTTCGCGCTTTTAGATCGATCCAGCCACCCATCATTTCACAACTCGCAAAATTATGGCCTTTGTGATCATAAAAATTATGGATAAATTCAAAATACATTCCGTCTTCAGAAAGTCCTTTTAGCTGAAGGCTCACCTTCACAGGTTTCCCCGCAAAAACCTCCTGGAAATAATAGATGTGTTCATAAAATGCTACAGGTCCAATATTGTGAATGTCCAGTTCCTTTTGCCCAAATCCGTTTTCCATTAAAAACCCCATCCGGGTATGGCTCATAAAATTGATAAATGCTGAATTAGCCAAATGCCGGTTTGCATCTAAATCACTCCATCTTATATCAAATTCCTTTACGTACATAAATACCTGTTTTTCGCGAAAATACAAATAATTATTATGCACGCATACTTGTTTTTTATTCGTTTAAATTTCAGAGCCTTCAAATAAATTATGTAATTTGGATTCTATGCCAATCCTAAAAAACAGATATTTCCCGCCAGTCCAATTCAGAAATTACCATATTTCAACAATTTACGCGGCCATGTTCAGAAGGGTTCCCCCGGTAGTACAAACCAGGGAACGACTGGAATTGGAGGATGGGGATTTTCTGGATCTGGACTGGAGCTATTCCTTTTTAGGAACTTCAAAAAAGGTATTGGTTATTTTGCACGGCCTGGAGGGAAATGCCCAACGCCCTTACATTCTTGGTCTTGCCCGCTATTTCAACCAAAATGGATGGGACGTAGCCGCCCTTAATTTTAGGGGATGCAGCGGGGAGATCAACAGGTTATACAAATCTTATAACGCCGGAGCCAGTTCCGATCTGGATTTGGTTATTTCCCATATTATCTCAAAAAATCAGTATAACAGCCTCGCGCTTAACGGATTTAGCCTGGGTGGAAATTTAATGCTGAAGTATTTAGGCGAAGGAAATAAATTGCCAACCCAACTTAAAGCGGCGGTAGCCATATCTGCTCCCTGCGATTTGCATGGTTCGCTTAAAAAACTTGAAGAACCCAAAAACAGGATCTACTCCGGACGTTTTGTCAAAAAATTAAAAGAACAATTATATCTCCGTGAGAAACATTTTCCGAAGAACCTTCAAAAACAACAAATTTCAGACTGCAAAAGCCTGTTTTCAATAGATGATCTTTACACCAGCAAGGCTCATGGTTTTGAAAACGCCATCGATTATTATCAAAAAAACAGCGCTTCACAGTTTATCCCCAATATTAGCATTCCCACTCTGCTCATCAATGCAAAGAATGACAATTTCCTTTCTGCTTCGTCTTCACCGGTAACAATTGCTGAAAACAACCCGAATTTTTATCTGGAAATGCCGGATCATGGAGGACATGTTGGATTCCTTCAGAATAAAAAACAAACCTACACCGAAGAACGGGCATTGGAATTTATTGAATCATTTATAATCTGAAATATTCCTTAAGAAAAACCTAAAGATCCTTCCCAAATTGGGATCAATTGAGAAATTATTTTTCGGGTTTTCACTGCTGTGAACTGAAAAATAGGGTTACACTTATTTGCTTACCTTTGCGCAACTTTATAAAAATCAAGCATGATTCAGTCTATGACCGGTTTTGGAAAAAGCCTTTTGCAACTTCCATCCAAGAAAATTACAGTAGAAATAAAATCGCTTAACAGCAAAAGCCTGGACCTCAACGCAAGGATCCCCGGACAATATCGGGAAAAGGAATTGCCTTTGCGCACTCTAATCGCCAAATCACTCACCCGTGGGAAAGTTGATTTTTCATTATATGTTGAAGTTACAGGCGAAGATACCACGGCTTCAGTTAACCCTGCAGTGGTTAAAAAATACATCCAGCAATTAAGAGCGATCGTGGATGGGGATGAGACCGAACTCCTAAAAATGGCAGTGCGTATGCCCGATGTTCTGAAAACTGAACGGGAACAAATAGACGAAACCGAATTTGCCTCTATTGAAGATGCTGTTAATGAAGCTCTGGAGGAAATAAACAAATTCAGGAATGATGAAGGAAGTGCCCTTGAAAAAGACTTGAAATTCCGGGTAACTAATATTGAAAATTTACTTGTTGAAATTATTGCCATGGATCCGGAAAGAATTGCGGGTGTCAGGGAGCGATTGGCAAAAGGAGTCGCCGATTTGAAAGAAAAAGTAGATGAAAACAGGTTTGAGCAGGAACTGGTTTATTACATTGAAAAGTTTGATATCACCGAGGAAAAGGTGCGTTTGGACAATCACCTCAAATATTTCAAAGAAGCACTGGACTCTGAAGATTCCAATGGCAGGAAATTAGGATTTATTTCTCAGGAAATGGGAAGGGAAATCAACACTATTGGCAGCAAATCAAATTTTTTCCCGATGCAGCAATTGGTAGTTCAGATGAAAGATGAACTGGAAAAAATAAAAGAACAACTTTTAAACGTACTTTAAATGAAAACCGGCAAACTAATTGTATTCTCGGCACCTTCAGGATCAGGAAAAACCACCATTGTACGATACTTACTCTCCCAACCGGAGTTGAACCTGGACTTCTCGATCTCGGCAGCTTCCAGACCTCCAAGAGAAGAAGAAATAGATGGGAAAGATTATTATTTTCTCTCCCTGGAAGATTTCAAAAAAAACATAAAAAATGATGCGTTTTTAGAATGGGAAGAAGTGTACCGGGATAATTTTTACGGAACACTAAAAACCGAAATCGATCGGATCTGGGCTTCCGGAAAAAACGTGATCTTTGATATAGATGTTGTGGGCGGACTGGATATCAAGCACATTTATCCGGAGAAAACCCTGGCTGTATTTGTCAAACCTCCCAGCATAGAGGAATTAAAGATTCGCTTAAAAAAACGCAAGACCGAATCGGAAGATAAAATAAATATGCGGGTTGCAAAGGCTTCTATAGAACTTGCCACGGCTCCCCAATTTGACTTTATAATTGAAAACAACAACTTACAAAAAGCACTGGACGAGGCCTATAATTTGGTTTCTGATTTTGTGAATGCAGATAAATAAGGAGAATGAGAAAGAAGATCGGGCTTTACTTTGGCACTTTTAATCCTATTCATATAGGGCACATGATCATTGCCAATTATATGGTGGAATTTTCAGATTTAGATGAAATTTGGATGGTGGTAACCCCGCAAAACCCCTTTAAGAAAAAAAGCAGTTTGCTGGATAACAATCACCGGCTGGAATTGGTTTATATCGCCTGTGAAAAATATCCGAAATTAAAACCCTGTGATGTTGAGTTTAAACTCTCCCAACCCAATTATACTATCAATACCCTTGTGCAATTGGAAGAAAATTATCCGGACCTGGACTTTTCTCTGATAATGGGTGAGGACAATTTAAAAAGTTTTCACAAATGGAAAAACTATGAAGTAATTCTTGAGCGGTTTTATATATATGTGTATCCAAGGGTTTCAAAAGGAATGGTGGAAAATCAATTTAAAGATCATCCAAAAATTCACAGGGTAGAGGCGGCAGTTGTGGAGATCTCTTCCACCTTTATAAGGAAGGCAATTAAGGCAGGAAAAAATATTACACCCATGTTACCGGAAAAAGTCTGGGAGTATATCGACAGGATGAATTTTTACAAATAAAAAACTGTTTAAAAAAATTTTTTGAACATCTTGTTGATTAAATGAACCTACTTTTTTCATGGTGGAACAATAACCTTGCACTTCGACTGCGCTCAATGGAATATTCTCAAATTTTTTAAACAGCTTTTATCATATTATTTTTTTAATGTCGGGATTCGTAGGACTTGTCCCGGGTATATTTTATCAGGATCTTTAAGCATTGGTTTATTGGCTTCAAATATCTCAGGATATTTATTTGCATTGCCATAATGTTCTTTTGCTATTTTACTAAGGGTTTCCCCTCTTTCCACGGTATGAAAAACAGATTCAGGCTCTTTGTTTTCCACCGTCAAATTATCTTCCACCCTGGAAATTCCTTCGACATTTCCAACTACTAAAATCACTTTCTCACGGGTTGACTGTTTATCTGCATGTCCGGATACGATGGCCAAATCATCATTAATTGTAATTTTGAGATTTTCAACCCTCATATTTAAATCACGAATGGTTTCTTCGAGTTTTCTTGCCGCTTTTTCGTTTTCAATGCGTTCTTCATTTTGCCTGTCCACGGCTACTTTTGCAGCAACTCCCTTAGTCTCTTTTCCCGCTCCAAAAACCTTGGCCCCGGCATCCTTAATAAATTTAAAAAGTCCCATTTTCTTTATATTAATT
>JBDNHN010000425.1:0-4354 GCA_041688725.1 Gillisia sp. | reverse complement strand
GGAGGATTCAAGAAATGTGATCAAGGGAAAACCCTTCGCCAGTTCAAAGGAAGCCAGTACGTTCTTAAAGGATTTTAAAACTAAAGTTGAAAAGCTGAATTTACCTGAGAAGGAGGAATTAAATCTGATTGCAGAAGCTGAGAAAGCTTTGGTAGCATCTGTACAGCCGGCTTATGAAAAACTGATTGCCACATTGGAAGATCAGCAGCAACGAGCAACTACAGAAGATGGGGTTTGGAAATTTGCGAAGGGGGAAGAATTTTACAAAAATCGATTAAAAAGAATCACCTCTACCGATTTAACAGCCAATGCGATCCATGAAATAGGGCTGATTGAAGTTGCAAGGATTCATGGGGAGATGGAGGCGATAATGAAGGAGGTTGGATTCAAAGGTTCACTTCAGGATTTTTTTGAATTTATGCGTACCGATAAACAGTTTTATTATGAAAATACAGCTGAAGGCAAGGAGAAATATTTAGCTGAAGCAACCAAAATTATCAATACTATGAAAGCCAGGTTGGACGATTTATTCCTGACCAAACCTAAAGCTGAAATTGTGGTAAAAGCAGTGGAAGCTTTCAGGGAAAAAAGCGCAGGAAAGGCGTTTTACCAACAGCCGGCAATTGATGGTTCCAGACCCGGGACCTATTATGCAAACCTATTTGATATGAGTGCTATGCCAACATATCAAATGGAAGCCCTTGCCTATCACGAAGGTATTCCCGGGCATCATATGCAAATTGCGATCGCTCAGGAATTGGACAGTATCCCAATGTTTAGAAAATTCAGTAATTATACAGCCTATATTGAAGGTTGGGGACTTTACAGCGAGATGGTTCCAAAGGAAATTGGGTTTTACAGTGATCCATATTCCGATTTTGGCCGTTTGGCAGCGGAACTTTGGAGATCCTGCCGATTGGTGGTAGATACCGGAATACATTCAAAAAAATGGACCAGGGAAGAGGGGATTGAATACTACAAAGCAAATACCCCCAATTCCGAGGGCGATTGTATAAAAATGGTAGAACGCCATATCGTGATGCCTGGTCAGGCTACTGCTTATAAAATAGGAATGAACAAAATCATAGAATTACGGGAGGATGCGAAAATCCAGTTAGAGAAAGATTTTGATCTTCGCGAATTTCATGACGTGGTTTTGTTAAACGGAGCAGTTCCCTTAAATATTTTAGAAGAAATGGTACAGGATTGGGTCGATTCCAAAAAAGCCTCTATTTATTAAACTATTCTTCAAGCAGCCAGAGTGCTGCCTGAGGAAACAAACTTGCCCAGAAGGCTTCATTATGTTGCCCTTCTGGAAGCGTTTTAAAATTGATCTGATTTGATTTTAATCCTTTGCGCAACAGTTGTTGTTTTATATCACACATAAGCGGGGCCATGGTCTCGCTTTCTTTTTCTCCGGCACGAAAATATATTTTAATCTGATTCAATTTTTCTCCTGGAATTTCATCTGTAAAATTCACTATTTTATCCGAAAACCAAAAACTTGGAGAGAACACCAAAGCTTTGCCAAAAATCTCAGGATCTTTTAAAAGAGCGAAATAAGAAAATAATCCACCCAGAGAACTTCCGCCAATGAAGGTATTGGAAACATCAGTTTTTGTTCTGAATCTTTTATCTATATCCGGTTTTAATGTTTCTGAGATGAACTTTAAATAATTTTCTGCATTGCCGCCTTTATGCTCAGGATGTGGGAATGGTGTTAATTCATCAATTCTCTTTTCATTACCATGTTCAATTCCAATCACGATCAATTCCAGATCAAGGCTGTCTAAGGTTTCATCTATTCGCCATTCCCCGGAAAAGGAGGTGGATCTGTCGAATAAATTTTGGGCATCCTGTAAATAAAGCACGGGATAAGATTGTTGGGAATTCACATAATTTGAGGGCAAATATACCCAGATTGTTTTATTAGTATCCAGTTGAGGTGATTCAGTAATAAAAGTTGATACATTTCTGGATGTGGTACTTTGAGCATTCCCGGAGAAACAAATGCTTAAAAGGATCAAAATGAGGGGGATAGATTTCAATTTTATAATTTTACTTTGAGGGTGAAATATAGTAAAAATCAGGCCTTTTTAATATCTAAATCTAATTTTTTAGCCATTTTTAAAGCGGTGTCAATATCCCTTTGGTTGGTAACCGCTTCTTTTACATCATCTAAAAGGGATTTCACTTCAGTATCTATACAGTTTAAATAGCTTTGTTTTTTTACTTTTTGAGTTTTTAGGTATTTAAACATCAGCAATAATTTCTGGATAAGAATAATGTCATGCTTACAATAAGTTCGGATGGAAGCCATGACATTGTACAATAAATCTTCAAATTTCACTGTGGAAACCTTAATATAGGCTTTTTTATTATGGCCAATAATAAAAATATCTTTCTTGTTTAATCTTAGAGCGAAAAGCTGAGTTAAATAATCTATCCCATTTATGGCAGTGCCGGGATCGTTTATTCCCGGCGACATGGCCTTTATAATTATTTCGGTGATCTGTTTAAATGCCAAGACATAATTATCTCCCACAAGTTCGCTATGGGAAAATTCTAAGCCGGCTGATATTTCCTTCACGATTTCTTCTTCAAGTTTTTTATTCGACTTGAAAAGCGGAATTCCAATTAAAATAAATTGCCCCTTTACTGGCAGGATTCGCAATTTAATGTCTTCCTTAACACAGATATCAATCAACAAGGAAGCGGAAATATCCTGCAAATAACCGCTTCTTTCTGAGTGATATTCATACCAATCATTAGATGAGGGGAAATCAGAATTGGTCTCAGATTCTTTTTCGATCAAAGTTTCGATCAAATTTTTAGCTGATTTAAAAACACGTTCCAGAATATGATTGATTTGAATACTTTGTGAGATATTATGGATAAAATAAATAAAGGCTGAAATACTGATAATGGTACCCAGAATTCCAAGTAACACCGAAAAACCCGGAATTTGATATTGATTGCCGGTTGGCTGAATAGAAAATAGTATAAGAATGCAATATAGAATTGTTGACAGATAGATTCCCAGAATTATCTGATGGTTTTTATCTGAGATCAAACCGGGCAGGAGCCTGGGAGAATAATTGCTGGAAGCCTGGCTAAGCAGAAGCATAACCATAGAAAAGCTAAATACTATCATAGAAATTAATCCAGATATAAGTGCGCTTAAAATGACAAGGGCGGTATTTCCGTTTTTCACAACCAGGAAAGGTGCCTGTTCCAATAAATATTTTGAAATTCCCTTAATTTCAAGATACATCATAATAAAGGCGAAGAGGATTCCGAAAAGCCCAAAAACCGAGGGATAGAAGGCTATTTTATTTTGCAGATCCTTAAAAATTTCCAGGAATCGAAAGAATAATTGCTTCATAATAATTTTAATCTTATTTAAAATTAAGGAATTATGGAGTATGGCGGGAGAAGTTAGAATTTAAATAACAAAATTTTAGAACAAAGGCCTATTTGGGAATGTGTATTTCTTCTGAAGAAAAAGAAGAAAATCAAACCACTCATGAAAACGAAAGGATTACCAGAACGGAATTTAACTTTAGCAATTTTAAAAGAGTCTTTGGTTTACCTGAATCTGTAGACAGGGGAAAGATTTCAGCATCCTACAATAATGGAATTCTTGAAATTATTCTTCCTAAATTGGAAGAAGCTGAAGATCTCCCAAAACGATTTATTAAGATTTCATAGATGTATTCCCGGATTTGTTGAAAAAGTGTCGATATCGACACTTTTTTTATTTAAAAAGCACAACCCATCTCGTCCCGATGCTTTGAATCATTAACCTGTTCCCGGATGAAATGGAAGTAATATCATTTCCGGTAGAAATATCATAAAGAGTATCTCCGCTTAGAAAGTTAAAAGGCCTGTTTCCCATTCCCTGAAAAGCGGTTAGAATTAATATTCTTCCGTGGTTTGTAGAAGCTTCAGGGATTGTTATACTGGAAACTTGGCTGTTAATTCTTAGAGTATAAACTTCTTCTTGGATAACATAGGCGCCTGTTGCGGTTCCTGTAGAAGAATAATTCATGACATTTGGGTATTTCCAATTAACATCTCCGGTATTATTAATAACCAATATTTGTTCATTTTTACCTCTGGTTGCAGGTAAAATATATTCTTCTGCCGGGCTAAGTCCAATTCCAAGCCTTCCTGCAAAATAACCTGCAAAAACCTTTGCACTGCTGTTACCTTCCGCTTTACTATATATTCCATAGATAGTTCCCAGGCTTGTAGGACTTCCAATTATACTATAAATACCGTAATTATCACTTTTTGCTCCGAATGTATTTCCTACACGATTAAAAATTCCATAGATATCATTGGTACCGGT
>JBDNHN010000424.1:0-5243 GCA_041688725.1 Gillisia sp. | reverse complement strand
TTTAAAGATCCTGATAATGTTCCTTATATCCTTGGAACCTTCCTGTTGAGAATCGTCTGAAATAATCATATTGTCAAAATTAAAATTGAACATTAAAATCCGGTACAATTATAAATTGGGGAAGTAAAAAAAGATAGACCCCCGGGGGGAGAGATTTATCTGCGAATTAACCCGGATATTTTATTATTCTAAAATAATATTAAGATGTTAGTCTAGTAACTAAATAAATGGCTAATAGTAAACCTATTAATAAAAATACATTTCTATATATTTTTTCATATCCATTTAGCATATCCATATTTATTGCGTTAATTACTTAACTACCTTTAAATTAAAATAAAAATTCCAGCAAATGTTTAAAAAAGAAATTTATTCGATGAAAGGTTAATTTATTAGTCAAATCACCTAATCATATATTATCGGTTAGAGAGGATAGGTTAAAAAGCCCTCTTTTGGTATTTACAGGCTAAAAATGCCTGGGCAGTATAAGAAAATGCATGGAAAAAATAGAGTTTCACGAATTTATGGAAACGGACAAAAATTATAAAAACCCAATAATACCCAGAAAGGTATGCACATTTAAAAGCAACAAATATGCAGCGTTCCGTAGATTTCTACTGCTGCCTGTTTAAATCCGGGCATCCGGAAATACCTTTTCGAGAAAATAATAAGTAAAAAATTCTATCTTTAAAATGTTAAATTTTTATTTCCTGATATATATCATTCTTTTAATCCTAAAGACAACCTAAATTAGTAAAACTTAAAATGACAAACATCAATTTAGGTTTGGTTCAAAATATTAATATTTGATTTTTTTCAACTGTAAGAAGTGGGAAATCGAATTGAGAAGATATCAAAGTGCCTTTTTGACCGGATGTTCAAATTTTACATTCATTTGTGAGATCCCTGAGATCCAATAAAGGTTAGAAAGAATTCTTAATATCTTCTTGAAGGAACAGGAGGCTTCGGCTTCCTGTTCCTGTTTAAAATAGAAACTTCCGGATTTTTACCCGTTTAAAGAAAAATTATCCGGGGTTAATGGAAAGAAAAGAACTGAACCTTCAATAAATAAAAACGAAAATGAAAACAATAATGAAATTAGTTTTGGCACTTGTATTTATAACAATAACTGCCTGTAACCAGTCAAAAAAAGAGAAAGAAACCACCTCCGAAGATGTAACCCATAAGGCCGGTGAACTGATGGAAACAACAAAAGATTATCTCTCTGAAGAATATGCTGAATTTGAAAAAAAGCTGGACATCTACACGCAAAACACCGAAAAGGAGATGGCTGAAATAAAGAAGAAATCCGCAAATTTAACAGACCAGGCTAAACGCAAATTTGAAGAGGAATTCTCCGATCTTGAAAAACAAAAAAAGGAACTCAATATCAAAATAAAAGAGTTTGAAAATGCGGCACAAGACAAAAAAGCGAAATTAAAATCGGAGATCGAGAATCTTCGGGATGCCCTGGACAAGAGTATAGAAACTTTTAAAGAAGAGAGGAAAAAATAACACAGCTATAAGTGAAATAAACAGCAGTTCAAAATTAGCCAAAAAAAGTCGGCTGATTTTTATTTTTAGGGTTTTGTTAGTTCAGGATTATATAAAATAGATGAAATATCCCAGTCCCAGAAATCTTTAGTCCATTTCTTCAACTTTAGAAATACCTATTAACTAATCCTCACTTTTTTCATATCTATTCGTCTTAGAATTTGTTTCTTGAACGCTAACTCTACTAAAAATGAACTAACAACTTTTCCACAGATTTGGACTTTGGAAAAGTTGTTAGTTAGACGTTAGGAAATAGAAAACGGAAAGTAAAAAGTGGAATTTCGCTTTCAGATATATTCATCTTGGAATTTGTTTTTTGAATTGTGACTTAATTTGAAAAAGGTAGAGATTTTATTGTGGAAATGAGGACTCTTGACTACAAACCCCAAACCCTCAACAACATACAACACCTTAATTTTCTTCCACAAAAGGAAAGGCATCCAGAGGTTCTTCAAAAGCAATAAAGAGAACGCAAGGACCATTGTCACCACATTTTGCGGAGTGGGGTTTTGAGGCAGGACCATAAGCATAGGATCCCGGTTTCAGGATTTGGGATTTTTCACCGGTGTAAGTAACTTGTAATTCCCCCGAAACAAGTATCATGCGTTCAGCCGAGGTGTGATAATGCAAGGGGATCTGATAATTTGCCGGAACTTTAAAGTAAACATCTACATTCCTTTTGGCTGGATCCCCTTGTAATACTGCAATAGAGCATCCCACAGGCATAAACGCAGGACAAGGACTCCAGTTTAAATCTGCATCATTCATTGTTTTTACAATTGACAGTTCACTTTCAGCTTTTTCCTGCCCAAAGAATGTATTGGACATCAATAAGAATAAGAAAATAAGGCCGCATTTCAAGTTAGAAATTTTTAATAAATTTTCCATGATAGATTGTTTTAAAGGTTGAAAATTCAAATTTGATTTAAAAAAAATTAGGGGGAAGTAAATTCTCTTGAATTTCAGCTTGCACGCAAGTAACTCCTGAGTAAAAAATAGTGCTCCCTTGCTATTCAAATAAAGACAAAACAACAACAACAACAACTGATTATCAGAACTTTAAAGATAATTATTTTTTTAATACAATCGCATTTCTTTTTTGTATAAGAACCTGATTTTTTTTAAAAAAAAAGAAAATATTTCTCTAAATCAGTCTTCTACGTTTTATTGCTACTATTTTTTGTTGAAATAAATACCTCCGCTGAAGAAACGGAAGCAGGATTTGATCTTGGTATTATTTTTTGAGGATTTCCAAAAATCGGCAAAGGAATTAATCGCGCCGTTAAAAAAGTTTGAAAATATCCATAGGTAAAGAACAGTTCGGACAATCGGCAAACAACAGGTTTAGTCGACACCGAGTTTATGTTGGGCCTTACTGGGAACACGAACACTTAGTTATTAGCTGCAGTCTTTATCTAAAATATTTCTTCAATCAATGTTCTCCTTTATTGTCGATTAAAAACGATATTATTAAACCGTCCTCTTGCAATACACTTTCACCAATACCAATTCTACAACTATTAAGTATAAAATCAAAAATTTCAGCAAATGTTTAAGAAAGAAACTTATTCGATGAAAGGTTAATTTACTAGCCAAATCACTTAATGATATATATTATAGGTTAAAAAGCTCATCTTTTGGTATTTACATGCTAAAAATATCGGGGCAGTATAAGAAAATGCATGGAAAAAATAGAGTTTCAGCCTGGAAAGGAGTGGGAACTACCTTTATGATTACACTTAAAATTTTAAAGAATGAAGGAGGAAATTCTGCCAAAGTTGAAAATTTAATGCTAGTTAATGATAAGCTTATAGACCTCTAGCTTGCACCCTGAATGATAGCTAAGAAGGATTTCGAGAAGAAAGTGATGCCTTAGGAATATAAGATGGAAACACTAAGTGTTACTTTTACCAATTATATTTCATGAGCCGATTAATATTTTTATTCGGCTCAAATATGGAGATTATTTGATTTGATTACTCATTTTAATCAGTTCAAAGTATTAAAATGACCCGAGGTTATGAATCTAAATAGTACCTTTCAGTACTATCATTCTATTAGAGATCAATTTACAACTCCGCATTTTAGCAGAAATATTTTAAAAAATGACGACCTCCTGATTGTGGTTCAGAAGGTCGGATACGTTTTTAAAAGTGGAAGATTTAGGTGGTTGTCCCGATAGCTATCCGATCGGGCGCAAGGGCAATCTTCGGCATTTAAAAATGATAGGCAAACGCCGATTGAGTGCCACGCAAGATTAAAGACAAAAGGATTTTTAGTCCTTTGCTCTCTATAAAATAAATCCTGAGCTGATGTTTTTGTAGTACTTAAAAGTTAGCGGTATTTTTGCAATTCACTAAAAATAAACCCTATGAACGTTTATATTAACATTTCCAAATCCTAAAATTATCATGAAAAGCAAGGGGAAATTTTTATCGTCGGTACAGAGTGGTTTTGAGTAGTTCAATAATGGATTTTGATAGACTAGGGTAAAATATAGAAAAGTTTTTGCAGCATAAACAACTATAGTTGCGCTTAAAATTTTCTTACTCGATGTTTTACTGCCCCCAGCCCCTGGAAAAAAATAGTAGGGAAACCATTAAAACCCGAAAAGTGCGTGGGCAGTGGGGAGCATCTCCCTTTTATATTGTAAGCTTCACCAAAAACTGCCTAAGATTGTTTCAACTTTATTTGGAATATTTCTTCCAAATTTTACTAATTATTTTCACCATCAACAAAACAACAAACCCTATAATCAACCCCGCCATAAACTCCACGATAATGCTGGGAATGTTTTCGGTAAATCCTTGCAGGTAATGAACGTTATGAATAAAAATGCCTCCCGAAACCAACAGGAGAGCTATAGTACCGATAATGGATAGGCTTTTGATAACCTTTGGCAGGGCATTTACTAAGAATCTCCCTATTATATCAGATATACTATTTTCTCTTTCGTTTAAATCGATTAGTTTGGCACCAAACTCATCCATTCTAATGATCAATGCAACAATACCATATACACCTACTGTTGCCAATAAAGCTATAATAGAAACCACCGGGATTTGAATAAGTAATGTTTCTGTAGCCACGGTTCCCAGAGCTATAATAATTATTTCGACGGAAAGTATAAAATCTGTTATTACTGCCGATTTTATCTTGTCCTTCTCCAGACTTAAAGCTTCTTCTTTGGTAATTTCTCTTAGCACAGGAGTTTCTTTCTTATGGGAGTGAGGGAATATAAATTCATATACTTTTTCAGCTCCTTCATAGGCAAGATAAAGTCCACCTAGTAATAATATAACAATAATGGCCGGTGGCAACAACCAACTTAACAGGAAAGCTAGTGGTAATATTATTATTTTATTGAGGAAGGATCCCTTTGTTATGGCCCAAAGTATCGGGATTTCCCGGGAAGACATAAATCCGGAAGCCTTTTCTGCATTAACAGCTAGATCATCTCCCAATATTCCGGCGGTTTTCTTACCGGCCAATTTCCCCATTACTGCGACATCATCCATTAGCGCCGCAATGTCATCTAGAAGTGCAAAAAATCCTGAAGCCATAAATTAATTTTTAAGCAAGATACATGTAAGTTGGTTAATTTTTAACTGCCTTAATTACTGTATTTTAAAAAGAAAAAACTGCAGCTTTCGCTGCAGTTTTTCCACTCATCCGTGACCCCGGAGGGA
>JBDNHN010000423.1:0-3371 GCA_041688725.1 Gillisia sp. | reverse complement strand
TATCAGCTTCAATAAAATCATGATGTATATTAATCTGCTCTAGTTTATAATCCATTGTTGTTTTTTGTTTGATTTAAATAATAATCAGAAATTTGTTGAGCATAATCCATAGAGGATTTCCCTATGTATCCAAGAAATGTTTTCTCTGTTCCGTGAGCTGTTATTTGCATTATTAAAGGTGTTGGTAATTTTCCATAGGTATTAGTGGCAAAGCTTCTTCTGCATACATGAGAAGAGATAACTTGATATTTTGGCCAATCTCCTAAAAGCTTTCTTTTCTCAGCCTTTTCAACGTATTTTCCTTTATCATCCTTCTTAATTTCCTCACCTTTATCATTTACCATGGTAATTTTCCCGGCAAATATCTTTTCGTTAATCTTTGCTTCTTCACATAGGTCCTTTAGCTGTGTATTAAATTTTTGAAGAGAAATTTTATATGGAAGACCTCCTTTGAGAATTTCTTTTGTAGTAGGGAGAACCGGAATTGTTACTTGTTTTCCTGTTTTTTGTTGGGTTAATTCAATAAGGTAAAGTCCATTACGTGTAACAAAATTATTCTCATTTAAATTAAGTAAATCCTGCCCTCTTTGGCCTAAGTTACAACCTAAAAGAAGCCATTTCCTGGCGTTTTTCAGAGCTTCACTCACTAGTTCTGTATATTCTATTTTTTTTAGTTCTTCGGGGCTTAAATAAATAATTTGCTCGTTTTTAGTCTTGCCTCCCTTAACTTTTTTTAATTGAGCGTTAACCTTGAGGCCGTTGATTTCGGCATCCCCACACACTGTCTTTAAGTCATCAATTTTCTTTTTGGAATAACCTTCTGAATAATTTCTTTTATTGAGCATCCAACTAAGAAAAGACTTCCCGAAACTTATATCTACATCTTGAATTTTAAATTTCTTTTTGCCTTGGTAATCTTTTAAAATACGCTGAAGATTTTTATAAGAATTAATACGACTTTTAGATAAACCCAATCCACCTTTTGAATTTTCGCGTACGTTGGCCGTATCTATAATATGTTGAATGGAATCCGTGATTAAATCACTTTTTTGGCCTTCAGGTAAAAGATCTCCATTAAATAGATCAATTTGTTTTTGAAGCCAATCTCCATCAATAGTTCTGTTAGGTGATTCATTAAATGAATCAGTAATCTGAATTCCCAAATCCCTAAGGTCTATTGCTAAATCCTTAAGTTCTGGGGTGCGCAAAAAAGGTTTCTTCGTTCCGGGATTCCAGTTTTTTGGATCAATTACTTTTCCGGTTTTCTTCCAGAGATTGTGTTTATTCTCATGCCTGAATTGTAAGTAGATAGGGGAAGGATTTCTAACACCCTTTAAGCGAAAAGTTACTGTAGCCATTTAATAGAAATTTTATCAAATATAAAACTTTCTCCGTAGCTTCTCCGTAAAAATGTGGTTATATGAAGATGTATGATGTTTTAATGATCTTGGAAAGACCTATAAAATCAAGGCTTATAAGGGATTTCAGGTCTTTTAGTCCTTATGAAACAATTTGAATAACCATAAAAGTAGTCCCGCTCCGAGTACTCAAACCCTCTTTATCATATTGATTTAGAGGGTTTTGTGTTTCTTTAAAGCAGGTTATCCCCACATAATCCCCACAATCATTAATTATTATATAATTTACAATAAGATTGACTGCATAGTACTAATATTAGCGAATCCTTACATTGTTGAGCATTATGATTTCAAAAATTCTGAAATCTGCGATGCTTTTTTTGCTTTTTAAACTCTAAATCTAGCAAATGGAAGAAAGATCCTTTTGGAACTATAAAGAAGCAATGGGGTTTTGATCACATCCTTTCCAAAAATGGAAAGAAACGAGCCTCTGCAGATGTAGGTTTATCTTTATAGCCTACAATCTCAAACGAATATTAAGTTTGATGGGTAAAAAAGGGTTCCGGGAGGTATATGGTCAGTTGGTTCTTTGTTTATCTGTCTTAATCCGGGCTTACAAAATCATTTTAATGGTATTATATCCAACTGATCCCGTAAACCCTTCTGTTAATTCAGCAGTCAATTTGGGTAGGCTTGAATAAAAATTTTCATATTGTTCTAGTAATTCATTGAGTTGTTCTTTTATCACTGGAGTTTGATTTTGAGTATTAAACAACTTTTAAGTTATTATTTCCAGTAGGTTTTGGTTGTTTTTTTTCTGGTTTAGGTTTATTCCAATACTGTAAGATGTTTTTAGCATAATCGTTCTCGGTTTTACCAATATAATTTTGAAACTCTTTTTTCGAACCATGACCAGTTATATGCATTAGATAGGGTGTAGGAATATTTCCGTAATTAATAGTAGCAAAAGAACGTCTACAAATATGTGAGGTGACAAGCTTTTACTTCTTAAAAGTACCGTTTTCTTGGCGGTTGGTATTTGGGTTTCTTTAGTTTTTGACTTTAAGATTTCTTTAGAATTTCACGCTACTTTCACTTCAAATTAAAAATTAATATTCAGGGCGTATTGGTAAAATTACTTTTTAGGCCACAGATATCTTTTATTTGAATTAGCCACAATTATGGGTAAAGTGCCTAATTGAAAGCCCTGAAAGGGAAGGAATTTAAATTTTTTGGTAGGTTTTAAAATACCCCTTCCCTTGTCAGGCACAATTATGACGATAGGATATGGATAGCCCTATCCTTAGATAATTCTAACTAACTTTAAACTATTTATCTAATATTAAGAATGCTGAAGCCATTATTACACATCTTTTTAATTGTGCTTATCGCAAATCAAGCCATTGCACAAAACAATTCAGATCTTGATTATTTTATTGATCAGGCGAAAGAAAATGCTCCTGTTCTAAAAGAAAATGTTAATCTTCAGAAAATCGGGGAACTTCAAAACAATATTATTAAAGCTCAGCATTATGCCTTTCAGGTAAATGCCACTTCGGAAGTGTTGTTTGCTCCTTTCTTTAATAATAACGGGAAAGTTGTTGATGTAACTACAACCCCTTCGGCAAATGCGTATGGTTATGATGTGGGGATTACGAATGGAGGTTTATATTCAGCACAACTAAATGTAACAAGGAACCTCTTTAACCAGGCCGTTACTGACGATCTATTGTTTCAGAATAAAATTCAGATTAATTCAATTACTCTCTCTTCCGAAGAACTCACACATAATCTTGTCAAAAATATTACTGATGCATACTTAATAGCCTTTCAATTGCAATTACAGGAAGACTTTTCCAAAGAAGTCCTAAATGATCTTACTAAACGATTGCAAGTCGTCGAGTTATTGGTTAAACGCGCTGTGTTGATGGAAAGTGATTATCTTTTATTACAACTGGATATTGAGAACAAGCAATTAGAATTACAACAAATTCAGAACAGTCTTAAAGTTGC
>JBDNHN010000422.1:0-1935 GCA_041688725.1 Gillisia sp. | reverse complement strand
GCCCAAAGGGCAAATCCGCCAATTACAAGCCAAGCCACAATTTTGAAATTTGAAATTTTCGACAGGGACTCATCAATTCCTTCTACCTTAACATGTGCTCTTCTTGCATGCCGTATCAAAAAGAACAGATAGATACACATCGTAAGAAGTAAAGCAAATCCCTCAAGTCTAGATAAATTGCCGCCACTGCCAAGAAAAAAGTAAAGCAAAAATGAAAACAACATCATTACCGGCCAGTTGACCTTATAAAAATCCCTGTCAACCACCAGCGGCGATATAATTGCGGTTATACCTAATACCAACCCAATATTGGCAATATTTGAGCCTATTACATTTCCAAGGGCAATATCAGAAAACCCGTTTAAGGCAGCCTGCAGGCTTACTAATAACTCAGGTAACGAAGTAGCAAAAGAAACTACGGTTAACCCAATTACCATTTTTGAGAGTTTCAGTTTAAAGGAAAGGGCCACTGAAGAACGAACCAAAAACTCCCCTCCAACTACCAATAAAGAAAAACCTATCAGGATGTATAAAATACTCATTTATTTGTTTATTGGCGAAGATAAAAAAAGTTAAGGATTCTAAATAATTTGTATTCTAACTATAAAATCTCAAAGCATATCTTTTATGTGTTTTATTGTTTTTTATTCAGGTTCCCCAGTATACCAGAGGCTATGGAAGTAAAAAATTGATGGCTTTTTCGACTATCCCGTAAAGTGTGTGAGTTTATAAACAGGTGTATCATTTTTTCTTAAAGTCAAACCCTTTCTTCATTTAAGTTAAAGAACTGGTTGAAAATGATTACTCTCTTTTCCTTTTTCCCTTTCCACTATTTTTAAATATCTTTGAGAGAAACCAAACAGGTACCTATGAAAAATAAAATCTTTAAATTCCTTTCCAAAGTCAATAAGAAAGGACTTCCTAGCTATTCAAAACAAGGTTTGGATCTTCAAAAAGCCAATAAATTACAAATGGCCATTATCGGTTGGAAATTATGGGTGACAAAAAATGCATTGGAATGATTAATAGCTCAGTAAAGATCTTACCTCATGCTCGGCGATCTTCTCCCTGCCGTTTAAAAAACCAAGCTCAATAAGGAAATTGCATTGAATAATATTCCCTCCCATTTTCTTTATCAAACTGCAGGCAGCTTTCGCAGTGCCTCCTGTTGCCAAAACATCATCGTGAAGGATCACATTTTCTCCCGGTTTTATAGCATCCTGATGTATTTCCAGGACATCTGTCCCGTATTCCAATTTATAGCTTTCGGCGTGAATTTTATAAGGCAATTTTCCGGGTTTTCTTATGGGCACAAACCCTGCTTTTAATTTTTCAGCTAAAAGCATTCCAAAGAAAAATCCCCTGGATTCAATCCCTACTACTTTATCAATTTTTGCATCACCTAACAGCTTAATAAATTGCGCAACAGCTTCCTGAACTGCTTCAGGATCCAGCAGCAACGGCGTGATATCTTTATATTTAATTCCTTCTGATGGAAAATCAGAAATTTCGCGAATGTATTCCTTCAAATTTGTCATATTGTAACGCTGATCTTTAGAATTGCCAAAAATAACAATTCCTTCGGACATTACCTCTTAAGTAATCCCGGATTTCAATTTAAAAAAGCCAATTTCAAAGACTTCCTTTTCCTCAGCTTTTCTTTATCTTGCCTGATAATCAGTTTAACAAAAATTTTGTAAATATTGTGAATAAAAATCAGCCCCTCCGGAACCCTTCAACTTATCTTACTTCCCAATTTCAAATCGACAAAATATTATTCTTTATAATCTGGATATTCCTATCTCAGGCAGCATTCGCTCAACAAAGTGAACTTTCTGTAGAAAAAATCATGCAAGATCCACAGTGGATGGGTACCTTCCCGTCTGAAATCAGTTGGAGCGAAGACAGCAAAACCATTTACTTCAATTACAATCT
>JBDNHN010000421.1:0-3198 GCA_041688725.1 Gillisia sp. | reverse complement strand
CCCGGGTTTTCACCCTCTATACTGAAAGAAGCTTTAGAGTCTTTCAACAAAAGAAAAGCAGAGGCTCGTTTTAAAACATCGGCATGCAGGTTTTTTAAAAATTCAGTTTTTTTAGCAGAATGATACGTTTCACAATAATTTTCCAGTTTTTTGGTCTTAAAGATCAATGGACAAAAGCCTCTGTTGCCGGGAAGATTATTGATAATTCGGTGTCTGGGGGAACTTTCACCGGCTATTCCATATTGCAATTTCTCGTCGAGCAGGGGACTATATTTAGTTTTAGTATCTGCATTGGGCAGTGGGAGTTTTGTTTGCAATAACCATTCGTATAGAAACCAGATTTTTCGACTATAGTTTCCGGTAGGTTCTATTTGTAATAATTCAGTAATATCTTTAGAGGAAAGTTTTAAAAATAAATTTTTAAAAAATAGCAGGTTTATTCCCTCATATTTTAGGGCAAAAACAAGTTGTTTATATAAGCTGTCCTCCGGATTATGTTTATGGGTTAAAACATTCCAAGCATCTGTTTTATATTTTCTGTTTTTTGTGCTTATTAAAGAAATTACATTTGGAATTGGCACTTCCAGCTCAAGAGTATTTATAATTGCAGCATAACCTACTATGGCTCCTTCCTCGGGCATGGAGCGTCCGTGAAAAACATTAGCCCGAATTGAAAAACCTTCATTACCCATAGTTTCTTTTAAAAATAACCCAAAAGTACATTTTGACTTTAATTTCGTGAAAAACACCCGCTCATTATGAAAAACACCCGCTTAAAATAAATTTTGTGAAAAACACCCGCAGGAAGCTATCTTCAAATATAGTTCTAATTTCGTGAAAAATACCTGCTAATTATGAATAACACCCGCTAAAATAAAATTTTATGAAAAACACCCGCTTAATTTTTTAGATGTTTATAGAATGTATTTCTCAAATTAGAAACTTAAAATTAAAAAAGTGTGAGAAATAATTCGATACAAAAAAGCAGGTATTCTCAAGACATTGATCTCTATACTTAAATAAGAGCTTCTGCTTCTTTTACTTGCCCTAAAGGGGTTTCACAAGCCTTACTTAGGGCGGCTAATTTTTGTGAAATTTGTATAACCAGTTCCCTTCTTTCCATTTCATTAAATAAAACAGACCGGGATTCTATATTACCAAAATTCAAAAGAGTTTTATGAAAAGGCCAGACTTTATTATTTTTAAATCCCTCGTTTAAGATTTCCACACCAGATAATTCCTTATTTAGAATCTCACGGTCACAGACATCATTACTCCCAATAATCCCATAAATACTGTCATTCCAAGGCACTTTGGATTGTCCTTCTAGTTTAACATATACCTTATCTGGCCATTGTTTATGATTTATATAAAGACCTGTCCATGGTTCATCTAAATCATGATAAGCTTCTATAATCCAATCATCTTTTAATTCCTTTCCAATTTCAAATTTAATCTCTTCCAAAAATTTTTTCGCATATTCTAATTCCACTTTTCTAACATTGGATTCAAGGGTTTTTGTAGCCATATAATTGGCGATAATAAGGTTCTGAATTTCATTTTCCATTTTACTATCTGTTAGTTGATTGGTTAATTTCTTAATTAGAATTATATATTGATTAATAGACTCCCGTAAAATAGGATACGTGCTTACTTCTTTTAGGCAAAGAGTTAACCATTGAATAATATCTTCGGAATAACTAAGATTATGAAAATGTATCCCAGACTTCAATTTTCCTTTGCTAGGTTCACTTGGTTCCTCACCTTCCTTTGTGAGATAATAGACCTTGTTTCTTGGAATATTGAAATTACAATAACGCTCTATCTGCACATTCTGGTCTGGTGCATCAATCTTATTTTCAATGCAAACAGTGTTATAATCTTTATCGTAAATAAAAATATCCATTCTGCCACCTTCTTTTGCTTCATCATTTCTTTTCCCAATATAATGCTCAAGTTTTACCCTAGCAGAATCCAAATGGATATGATCGAGATGAATAGTTTCAAGAAAAAGTTTAAGAAAAACAGTTCCCAGACCATGCGATCCTTCAGGGTTTAAAAATTCTCCTAAAAAAGCAGAATGAGTAGAATTTTCTTTGGTCTCCATCTTCAATATGGAAAATATATTAAAATTTTCACCCTTAAGAAATGATATTTCCTTTTGATGCTTTAGAATACGCGCGGAATCCTTTATTAATTTTGAATAAGTAGCAATTGTAACCATAGTTTTTATCTTCTTTCATAAATCTCCAGCTCCATTTCAGCTAGTGATAGATTAATATAGTTGGATTGACGAATCCTCTCTGCAAATCGTATTACCTCCAAATATTCTGTTTCATCTTCAAATTGAGTCCAAGCTTTTAGTTCATTCTTTTGAATTCCTAGTTTACGAGCTTCCTTATTTAGGATCTCCTGTACTAATCTATCTACTGGAAAATGTATTGGTGCTTGCTCCAACTTGTCACGGCACCATAAATATTTAAGATGGAGATTTAATAGTTTTTGAGCAACGCCAAAATTTATAGGAATTGCCTTCCCATCAATTAAGTTTATGTTTGATAATTTAACGATACCCTTAATATTCTTTATATGTTCTTGCTCTGATACTTCTACTACGTACTTAATCTCAACGAGGGCTTCTATATAAGCTCTTAACTGTTCTCGAAATTTCTTTCTCACCTTTTGGGGCACTTCTTCCTTATAAATATTTGCCCTTTGAAAACCACCTTGAAAAGTAAGATTCCAAAGTTCGTTGTTTAAGTATTTATCTTTCATAGTTTTTATTTACACAAACATCTGTTGTAACAAGCCCTTTTTAAAGCTAGTAGTTTTATCTATTTCGGTAGTTACTGTTTTGATTTTATCATCTATAACAGATAGAAATTCGGCAATTTTTTGTTGTTCTTCCAATGAAGGAATTGAAAGTGAGATTTTTATTAATGATTCTTGATTAATATTAGTGTTTGCACTTGAGGTAGCGATAGAGAGAATTTCTTTTCGGAAATTATATGTTGCAAAACAATATTTCTTAAATTTCTGGTTTAAAAGTGTTGTTTTCTCTCTAAAACGGATTAGAAACCCACTATATACCGTATAAGGTAAATCCTCATTAATAACTACTGTTTCTCCTACTCCTGTTCTTTTTACTGAAGACCTGATGAACAAAATATCACCTCTTTCTAAATTATAAAGTGCTTT
>JBDNHN010000420.1:0-4577 GCA_041688725.1 Gillisia sp. | reverse complement strand
GAAATATTTATCAATCATTTTTTTAATTATTTATAAGTTTCTGATATTTCACAAAAAATTTACAAAGAATTTAGCTTAATCCGGAGTACAAAACTCCAACTAATATACATTATTTCCTGCAGATATGAAACTGCCAAATCTTAATTTTGAAAGAAACTTGACCAAAACAGATTTTAATCTATTTGATATTTCAACTTAACAACCTTTTTTGCTTTTGTTGTTTTAATGCCTGTGATACTGTTATAAAAATTTCCTTTTTCAAATCATTATACTCCATTGAAAATTGATTTACATCTATCAATAATTTCCTGTGTTCTTTTTTATATCTATTTTCTTCTTCAAGTTGGTTGATGCCATCGACCATTACTTGCAAACCGTTTCGATGTTCTGTTATTATATTTAAAAGTGTCTCTGTTTTTTGTTTGTATTTTGTTAAACGATCTATTAAATCTTTAACTTTAGAGAGCAAATGCGATTCTATAATTGGCAGGGTATATTCTTTGAGCATATCCGCAAAGAAATGATGTTCATCTTTGATGAAATTTAATTCAGAAATCCATTGGTTTGAAGAAAAATGCATTTCTTCCGCACTTTTCCATTCGACATACTTATATTTTTGGCCTGAAGTTTCCATATTGAATTTGTTTTTTTTTAATTACCTGAGTAAAAAGATTTCTCATCTTATCTGCATTTCTTTAAGATGTTTCCTGTAAAATTGAATATTTCCAGTTTTAGCCCGGAATTTTTTTTAAAAAAAGTATTAATGTTTTTTCTTAATTGAATATGTGTTCTTTTAATTAACGTATCCTTCTGTTCCTCATTTTTCTCCAATTCTTTGGCAAAATCTGTTCTATGTTTTTCAATTTCCTTCTCCAAAAGTATTTCTTCGTTTTTTAAATCCTGAAGTTTTATGGAATATAGTTGAAGCCTTTCATAAAGGTTGGGAATATTTGGCTCAAAAATTTCGGTACTTAAAAGCTTACTGAGAAATTTTATTTCTTCAGACACAATCATTAACGTGTTTTCCCATTTTGAGATCTCAGATAAATACTTTTCCCTGGGTTTTTTACTAAATTCTTTTTTGGCAGAATCCAACATAACATATTTCTTATATCCAAGCTAAATTTAAAAACATATCGGATTAATTAAAATGATAATTATCAGGAATCTCAAAAAAGTTATGGCGCTTGAATTAATGAATTGTGCATCAAAAAAATCGGGGTTTGAGGTTTGCACCTAATCTTCTCATCTATCATAGTTCCTAAAAAAACTTTGTTTAAGAAACTTTGTTTTTCATGGATTAATGCATGCATATCAATTCCCCTACTTTCGATAAAATGAACTCCGGTATCTAAAGTTTTCATTTGTCAATGTGTGAAAAGCAGGTTCTACTCCCTTTAAATATTCCCTCAGATCTTTCTTATTATTTTCCTGATCAACAGTTAATTCACCATTTTCCAGAATATGCAATACCCTAATAATTGCTTTAATATTTGAGGCTATACTTATCATGGATTCTAATTACTTGTATTTAAGGGGTTAAGAAAATTTGATCCATAAACTAATTCCTTTTTTGTATTCTTTAGAAAAATGAAATCCGGGGGCACCAGAAGTAACTGGCAATTCTTAATTTCATCAATAATGCTCACCGTATTACTGCCAAATAAAATATTTTTAGAATTGGTTTCCCCTTGGGTTCCAAATATAATAATTGAGATGTCATTATTTTCTAGTGTTTGTTTTACAGCCTCCCCCTAAAGTATTGTATGAAGATATCATCTCAAAATGATGATTTGAATGATCATTTTTCATAACAATTCCATCCATCAGTTTTTTCAGGCCTGTTTCCGATTCATTTTTGGTTTGTTCATAAGTCGTTTCCCCAAGATCAGGATGAAACAAATGATGTGTTGATCTTTCATTTTATTGAAATGCATTTATCTTCTTTAAAAAGGCTTAGAGCATAATTTAAAGCATTCAATGCGTTTTTGGAAAAATCGGTTTGGATTAAGATATTTTTCGTTTTTTATGAATTATATTTTCCTGAAGGAATAACTAAAAATGGAATTTTAATGCTAAATCCTATTTCATTTATTACTGGCCTGAAAAGAAGATTTTCAAAAAAAGAGTGTTTATTGCTGATCATCACCAATAAATCTACAGGATTCTTATTTTGAAACTCATCAATGCCTTCTGGCACGCTGCGCTTTTCCATCTTATAGAATTTATGTTGTGTTTTTTTAAAATATTCATCCAGGAATTTTTTAGATTTTTCCTGCTCCGAATCAAGGGGAATTCCAAAATACACGTTTACAATATGAATTGTTGAAGTGTGTTTCTCAATAAGCCTTTTCAAAAAATTTAAATATTTATCAGTAAACTTCAGGTCATAATCTGTTGGAAAAAGAATGTTTTTTACGTTTTTAAATTTAAAACCGGAAGGAATTGCGAGTAGCGGGCAACTCGACTTTTTAATGGCGTGAACAGTGTGGGATCCAAATAAGATCATCTTGGCACCGGTTGCACCCTGAGTTCCCATAACTACAAGGTCTATTTTCTTTTCCTTTACCTGAATTTTTATTTCGTCACTTAACATATTAAATGAAGATACAAGTTCCCATTTATGGTTGGAATTAGGCAAGTCCTTATTTATTTGCTTTTCTATTTTTTCCAGACCTTTGAGGGATTTGTTTCTGTAAATTTCGTGCAGGCTAAGTGGAGATGGACTGTAGAGAATGTATTCAGTGTCATAGAGCACCGGGGTATAGGTGTTCAATAAGTAAAAATTACATTCCTCATTTTCAAAAAGCTCAACCGCATATTTAATGGCATTATAGGCATTCTCGGAAAAATCTGTTGGTAGCAGTATTTTAATCATTGTTTTATTATTAAAAATGATTTGCCTAATTTTTATATGATCTACAGTTTACTATTCAATGACAATTTTTATCGCATTGAATAAATTGCCCAAAAAGATTGTTTGAATAATTTTAATTTTTTATTCCTCAAGAATTGGGTCTTTTAAAGTTATATTAATAGAAATCTGAAAACTATGATTTATATCATTTTAGCCATCCTCTGAAAGTCCTTTCACATTCGGATTGTTTTTAAGTATTTTAATAGCCCATTTTTAAAAAAAAATCAGTTGGCATATTACTTCTATTAGGAAGTTATTTACCGAACGATTTAAATTAAATTTCAAGCAAATTTTTTTGTGATACTATTACGGTTTTGGCCAATTTTGGTTTTTTCTCTGGCTTTATATGAAGCATCTATTTTAAAATCTCATCCTTGTATTGTGCTTTTACCTCCTTATTTTCATCTGCCATTTCAGGTAAAATCATAGACAGGGAAAAGGTACTATAGCTGATTTCCTTACATAGGTAACCTTCTTGTTTTTCTTCTTTTTCAGCAGAAACGGACAAAACTCCGAATTCTATGATGATATTAAAATCATCTTTGGTGAGCCCGGGAGCTTCCATTTCAATTTCATAATTTTCCTTGCTATCCTTTACGTTTATCTACGGATAAATTTCATAATTCTCGATATCCATGTTAAAAATTCGGTTTTAATTAAAAGACTTCTTCTTGTGTTCATTAGATCTAAAAAAAACGGATCTTCTAAAATGGATGGCTTCCTTAGGATTGGAGTGATTGGGTTTTTAAATTTTACGGATGTGATAATTGTAAGTTTTAAAGATCAATTATTTTTTCGATATGATGGAATTAATGCATTGACAAACCATTTTTAAAGATTGACTTAAGGAAGCTAAAGTTTACTGAAAATAGAAACAGGAAGCGAAAAGCCTCCTGTTTCTTAAGAAGATATTAAGCGCATTACAAAACCTTAATTGGATAACAGAGATCTTACAAATAAATGTATAATTTATGCATCCGGTTGAATGTTGCCTTTGACATCTTCTCAATTTGATCTTCCATTCCTAACTATATGAAAAACCAAATGCAATATTTTTCAATTTTAAAATGTGTGCCAAATCGTTTTAAGCAACTGCTCTTAAAGCAACTCCTTATGTGATTACATTTTTAAAGCATATTTCCTTTTTCATCAGTTTTTATCCGCATACGCCTACTATCTTTTTCTAATAAAATCTTATACTCTTTTTTGGTCACCCCTTTATTATCGTGGTAATTAACCAAATATGCATTTTCAGAAATGGTCCATCCGGAATAATTTTTTACGACAGATTCTGCAACTGCATGTGGAAGAGCAATATTTTTATATTTTTCCACTGTGCGTAAAATATTTCCTTCTTTATCGTAAGAGGCAAGGATTTTTCCTTGTGGAATATAAAAGGAGATAAAGTAATCATCATATTGATCCTCATAATATTCCGAACTTTTCAGATCAAAAGCAGCTACTTCCCGTTGAAGTAATTTAACAGGTTCAGCAGCATCGGACTCATTTACATTATCCAGGTATTTATAATTTACAGCAACTATTTCAACCTCGGGTAATTCTACAATCTGAGCAAAAGATTGGATGGTTAATCCAAAAATAAATAAACCAAGAATGATTTTTTTCATGACCTTAAGGATTTTAATTAA
Organism: Gillisia sp.; assembly: GCA_041688725.1. Classification (GTDB taxonomy): domain Bacteria; phylum Bacteroidota; class Bacteroidia; order Flavobacteriales; family Flavobacteriaceae; genus Gillisia. The sequence continues at coordinate 11 of JBDNHN010000420.1, read as the reverse complement.
TAATTTTTCAG
>JBDNHN010000053.1:0-13878 GCA_041688725.1 Gillisia sp. | reverse complement strand
GTTATAGCGCGATTCTAAACCCGCTAGAAATCTATCACATAGGTTTAGGTGTGTCGTTATTTACTTCGAATCCTGATTACAGCCGCACTCCTAACAACTCTCAAAACTCTGATGACGGAAGCAAGAATGTGTGGCATACTAAACCTCCTCATAGCCAACTTTTTTATGCAAACCTATATACTTTTGGCGGTTATCAAAATGGTTCCTTTTCAGCCTTTATAAAAACCGGAGTGAACTCACAAAAGCTTGGAGCTTATATTCAGAATTCCATACACGACAGTTTTGGTCTAAACCCTCGCTTTCCTTGGGACGTGAGTGCAAAAGATTTATTATATATTGAAGTAAACAGCAGTGTTCTTAATACCTCAGCAGTTGATGACTAAACCGATATTTTACATACTGATTTTATGCGGGATCGTATTGCAAAGCTGTAATACGTATAAACGCTCTTTTGGAGAAACCTTTACGAGAATAGACATAGAGAACTACAACAAGTTATATCGCCTGGACCTAAGCAATCAGGACTTAAAAGTGGCACCCGTAATGCTCGATAAACTCGTTGAATTGCGAATGTTAAATCTTTCAGGTAATACTCTTTTAAATCTGGAAGAAGTATTTGAAATTATCCCAAATCCTGAACAACTGGAAGTCCTTATTTTAGATAGCTTGGGTATAAATGTAGTGCCAGAATCTATACTAAGATTTAATAATTTGAAGCACTTATCATTAAATTTTAACCCCGATATCGAGATTGAAAAAACTATTGCTTCTATTACCCCACTACCTATTGAGTTTTTGAACATACAACACAATAATCTTGTAACACTTCCATCTAATATAGCCGATATCACTACGCTTACTGCTATTAATATATCGCACAATCGAATATCAAATCCTGAGGCATTTCAATTTTTAGGAGAGCTTCCTAATCTTCATTCATTATGGTTAACTCATAATAACTTACACAATTTACCTAAAGAGATTGGACTTCTCACTTCATTGCGCAACTTGTATATGGAACAGAACAATCTCTCATCATTACCTAATTCTATGGCAAACCTCGATAATGTAACTGTATTGCATGTAGGACATAACACGTTCACACATTTACCAGTTCAACTTATTAAAATGCCTAGTTTATTGCTCCTACACATTAATAATTGTAAGATTATTGAAATTTCTGAAGATTTTGCCACCTCAAAATATTCGTTAATGAGTATTATTCTAGACAATAATAAGCTGTCAGAAAAAGATAAAGAAAAATGGAGTAAGGAGTTTAGTTCCTTTTTCATAGCTTCTTTTAAATAGAGATGTACATTAATGCAATACTAAACCATTACCTATAGTTAGCAGGTTTTAAAACAATTACGTCTCTTTAAACTCTTGAGAATTTAAACGAACTGAAAATCCAAAACCGAATAGAAAAACGGAATCGGAAACGGAAGTCCAGAATATGAAATAATTGAGTGGATTGAAGATTGTACATCTCGACTGACTTATGATTCTTCAAAATCTGAACTGGACGAAGAAAAAAAATGGATATATGATAATAAAGGAATTGTAGTGCCTAAAACAACGATTGAAGATAAATGTATGTTATATACAGCTAGGATGCCAACAAACGAAGGGTAATGCTTCACCGTATAACATAACCTTACTCCGCTCTTTTGTTCTTTCTGTTAATACTCAAAGTTAACTTATTTAGTAAAAATCAAACTTAAGCCGTATAAAATTAATTGCTTGGTTATAGACTGTCTAAAAAACCCTCCTTTTTCTTCATAACTTTGTCAACTACTTTTTCGGGACAAGATCCTGAACTCTATTGCCGAAGGCAAAACATTGTAGAGCATCCCTTTGGAACTATAAAGAGGTCCCGAAGCCTCGGGAGGGCTTTGATCACATTCTTTCCAAAAATGGAAAGAAACGAGCCTCTGCAGATGTAGACTTTATCTTTTTAGCCTAAAATCTCAAACGAATATTAAATTTGATGGGTAAAAAAGGGTTCCGGGAGGTGTCTGCTCAGTTGATTCTTTGTTTATCTGTCTTAATCCAGGCTTACAAGGCCATTTTAATGGCATTATATCCAAGTGATTCCGTAAACCCTAATTTCTACCCTAATCCTAATGCCAAGTTTAAAAAGCTTATTTTAGTCCATAAGTGGCAGTAAACTTTGGTTTTTAGACAGACTGCTGCTACCTGCAAGCCGAATACTATGAAAATAATGAGTAAAAAATAATGAGCAATAAATTACTTTTTTTGATTGGGATACTTGGAGTGTCATTTTTTGGTGTGGCTTCTTTTCTGGGCAGTTTTCAATTTGAAAACTATGACCCAATTTCACAATACATTAGCGAAACAATGGCAGTTGGCACTCCTTACGGAAAAACATTAAGGTTTTTTGGATATATCCCGAGTGGGATTCTATTGACAATATTTGCTTTCCAAGCATTTAAAAAATTTCCTAAATCTGATCTAACTAGAATTGGATTTTGGGGACTTGGTCTTTTTTATGGTATTGCAACTATAGTTGTTGGAATATTTCCCTGTGACCAAGGCTGTAACAAAGAGTTAATTGACCCAAGCATTTCGCAAATAATTCATAATTTGACAGGATTGCTTACATACATTTTTGTGCCGATTAGTATTCTAATTATTGGTATCGGATTGAGGAATTCAAAAAATTATCGGCGGTTATCAAATATTGGAATCATTTGCGGATTAATTAGTATTGTGTTTATTGGCTTATTGATGTCCGATCCAGCAACAAATTATGCAGGTCTATTTCAGCGAATTATTGAAGGCCTATTTATCCTTTGGATTATTGCTTGTTCTATATATATTAAAAGAGGTGCCAACTCTGAAAACATTACTTACTGAAACTAATAAAAGGCCAGCAGGTAACTATGGTTATCATAAATAGCGGATTAAATATTAAAACAAAAGTATAAATATATAAGAAAGATTAGTTATAGACCGAAAAGTTAGAGCGTGAAAACCGCTACTTTTTATTTACAAATACGTTGTACGTAATTAGAGATAACAACTCCTTAAATAAAAGGAAACATAAAAATTACATCAATTAAAATACTTAAATAAAACTTTTAATCTTTAAAAATGAAAAACAAAAGGTTAATCATCATCCTAACAGCAATAGCTATCCTATTGCTAATTCCATTTGTAGCTATGAAATTCTCTAATGAAGTGAACTGGACAAGTTCAGACTTTATAATAATGGGGATTTTATTGACTGGAACAGGTTTGTTATGTGAAATTATAATGAGAAAAGAAAAAACTATCAAAAACAGAATTATTATTTGTGGTGTTATTTTGTTTGTTTTCTTTCTTGTTTGGGCAGAACTTGCAGTAGGAGTTTTAGGAACTCCATTTGCTGGAAGTTAATAAAAAAAAACACCGCTCAACAATGAGTATAAGTAATATCGAAGATAGTGAAAAAGCAAAAGTACAAACATAAAACAAAGGTCTATACTAATCTGAAAAATTAGGGAGTAGAAATCCACTAATACTCATACACGAGACTGTTAGCCACAACCGGAAAACACCAATTATTACAAAATTATGAAACCACGGATAGAAAATATTCTCAAAAAAAAATTAGTTGGAAAACGACTAAAAATGTCATTTGCAGATAACAAAACCGGAGAACTGTGGGGAAATTTTATGCCAAAACGGAGCGAAATAAAAAACAACTTAAACACCGAACTGATTTCGCTTCAACTCTATGAGAAAGATTTTGATTTAAACCCTAATTCTGAATTTGAAAAATGGGCAACAGTTGAGGTTTCCAATTTCAATAAGGTTCCTAATGAAATGAAAACCTTTTTGTTAGAAGGTGGACTCTATGCAGTTTTTATTCATAAAGGTTCAAGTACCGATAATAGTACATTTAAATTCATTTTTTCAACTTGGCTACCAAATTCAGGATACATATTAGATAACAGACCTCATTTTGAGATATTGGGAGAAAAATATAAAAATAATGATCCAAATTCTGAAGAAGAAATATGGATTCCAATAAAACTGAAAGAATAAAGCCAGGGTCTAAGAGCTTGTATTGAAAGAGAAGACGGGAAATATTTAGAGATTTTTCCATGTGCGGTAATTGTCGAAAATAATTGTCCCGAATCAAAAATTGAATTTTCTCAAACTGATTCTGGTATTATCAAATCTGAGATTGACAAAAATGGTTCAAATACTATGGTTACCAAAGTTTGGTATAATGACCAATTAAAATGGGAAGCATATCAAACTGAGAGAATGTTTGAAATTGTAAAATAAAAACCTGCTACAACACCTTGTAAAAATAATTGCTACTTTAGTGCTTAACCAAAGGTCGTTGCAATTTTGTTTCATCTGATTTTCCTGCGAAAAAACTACGCAAACAAAACTGCAACTATTCTTCTACAAACACCTTGTAGCACATTAAAATAAGTCGATGAACAGCAAGCATTTTAAAATTGAAATAGAGCATAAAATTGCTCGAGTTTCTTTTAACAGACCAGAAAAAGCAAATGCGCTCCACATGGATGCTTGGATCGAAATGCAAACTGTTTTTGAAACTCTTTCTAAGGCTGATGACGTAAGGGTTATTATACTTTCCGGTGAAGGAAAACATTTTTGTGCAGGAATCGATTTAGAATTATTAATGTCGATTGGCAGACTTCAAGAGATTGCCTGTCCTGGAAAACGAAGTGAAAAGATTAGAAATCTAATATTAACACTTCAACAAACAATTACGGCTATTGAAAAATGTTCAAAGCCGGTACTTGCAGCTATTCATAATGGATGTATTGGTGGCGGAGTAGATATTGCAACTGCCTGCGATATGCGTTATTGTACTGAAGATGCTTATTTTACGGTTAAAGAAATTGATTTAGGAATGGTTGCCGATATTGGTACGTTACAACGTTTACCAAAAATTATATCCCCAGGAATGGCAGCCGAAATGGCATATACCGGAAGGAAAGTGTTTGGGCCGGAAGCAAGAAATATAGGTTTGGCAAATCATTGTTATGCTTCAAAGCAGACACTTATGGAAGGTGTTATGCAAATTGCTTCAACCATTGCTAGTAAATCTCCTTTATCTATTCGAGGAACTAAGGATATCTTACATTATACCAGAGAACATTCTGTAGACGATGCTCTAAATTACATGTCTACCTGGAATGCGGCTATGCTGCTGTCCGCAGATTTAACAGAGGCCTTTACAGCTACTATGGAAAAGCGCCCGCCTAAATTTGATGATTAGTATGTTAGATTTAGAGGATGAAATAAATTAAAACGTACTACAACAAAACATTAGCTGTTAAAGTCCACAGTGCTCAGGATGTTCCAGTCCCACAAATCTTATAAAAACTCGTTAATTAAGTACAAAATGAGAAAATACCACGTCTTCTTTTTCATAATTTTTATTTTTTCCTGTGCAGATAAAAAACCTTCAATAAAAACTTCAGTAGATGAAATAAAAAAAGAACAGAATATTGACAACACTTCAATAGTCATCCTTGGAACGATACAAGACGCAGGTTCTCCGCAAATTGGATGTGACAAAGAATGTTGCAGGAATCTTTTCGAAAATCCGGATAAAAGCAGACAAATAATTTCTTTGGGACTAATTGACACCCCAAATAATAAATCCTATTTATTTGAAGCAACTCCAGATATAGCAAGACAAATGAAAATGCTTACTAATTATGAAAAGCAAACTGAAAAAGAGATAGCAGATGGGATCTTTTTAACTCACGCTCATATTGGACATTATACCGGATTAATGTTTTTAGGAAAGGAAGCTATGAATGCTGAAAATACACATGTTTATGTTATGCCGCGAATGAAGGAATATCTTATTAATAATGGACCTTGGAGTCAGCTTGTAACCAATAAAAATGTGGTGTTAAATGAATTGGAAAATGAAAAAGCAATTCACCTTTCTGATGATATTCAAGTAATTCCTTTTTTGGTTCCTCATAGAGATGAGTATTCAGAAACGGTAGGCTATAGAATAATAGGGCCAAATAAAAGTGCTTTATTTATTCCAGACATTGACAAATGGGATAAATGGGGGAAAAATATTCTGGAGGAAATAAAAAAAGTAGATTATGCATTTTTAGACGCCACATTTTATAGCGGAAAAGAAATAAATAATAGAGATATTACCCAAATCCCCCACCCTTTTATTATTGAGAGCCTTGAAAAGTTTAATGAACTTGACAAAAAAGATAAAAATAAGGTGATTTTTATTCATTTCAACCATACAAATCCTGTAATAAACCCAGATAGTGAGGAAAGCCAATCAGTGATTGAACAAGGCTTCAGAATAGGTAGAATAAATGATGTGTTTGAATTATAACTAATGCCAACATCGCATTTAGTTTATTGCTTCCGATTTTCCTTTCGGAAATTACTCGCAGTTTTACTAACTTGGTTTCTCAATCTGAAAATCCTGGCAGATTTTCTCGCAACGACCTGCCGGCAAGCAGGAATCATAAACAACCCATAATGCCCAATTATAAAAAAGTTACAGTCTGGAATAAATTCTCATAAAGCAAGAATACAATAAGTAATCAGCCCAACAAATATGAAAAACAAAAATAAGCTGTCTGAATTAGCTTCTACAGCTATAAGTGGAAATGATATCAGTTCATCCTGCTTGTATGTTTCAGCACTTGCTATAGTATATTCCGGTCAATATGCTTGGATAGCACTTTTAATGGTTGGGGCTGTTCTTTTCCTGTTCCGGAAAGTTTATGGAGAAGTGGTTGGGGCTTTGCCATTGAACGGTGGAGCTTATAATGCTTTGCTGAATACCACAAGCAAGTCTATGGCATCATTGGCCGCCACATTAACTTTACTTTCGTATATGGCTACTGCGGTGATTTCTGCCAATGAAGCAATGCATTACGCACATATTCTATTCAATAATTTGCCCATTATCATATCGACAATAATTTTGCTGGCAATATTTATGGGATTAGCGATTATTGGAATAACCGAATCTTCTAAAGTTGCCATTGCCATATTTATTTTTCATTTGGTTTCATTAATAATTTTATCCTTATTTACAGGACTTTATCTCTTTAACAATGGGCTTGATGTATTTTTTGCCAATTCAAGTCTTCCGGTAAAAGGAGGAAGCATTACAACCGCATTGTTTTTTGGGTTTTCAGCAGCAATGCTCGGTATAAGTGGCTTTGAAAGTTCGGCAAACTTTGTAGAAGAACAAAAGAAGGGAGTTTTTCCAAAAACACTGCGGAATATGTGGATTGTAGTTACTGTTTTCAATCCTTTAATGGCTTTTTTAGCATTAGCAGTTATACCTATGGCCACAATTGAGCTAAACCAAGAAGCACTTTTATCCTATATGGGGGGTTTATCAGGAGGTTCTTGGTTATCTATTTTAATATCGATAGATGCATCTCTTGTTCTAAGTGGAGCAGTTCTAACCTCATTTATAGGCGTAAATGGATTAGTTGAAAGAATGACCTTAGACAGAGTTCTACCTCCGTTTCTACTGAAAAAAAATAAAAGGGGTAGTTCATATCGAATATCTATCGCATTCTTTTTGTTATGTGTTTCCATTTTATTAATAACAAAGGGCAGGCTAAGTGCCTTGGCAGGTGTTTATACAATTGCCTTTTTATCCGTAATGGTTCTATTTGGGGTAGGGAATATTCTTTTGAAAGTAAAAAGAAAAAATCTGCCAAGACCTGAAAAATCGTCTTGGCTGGTTTTACTAATAGCTATTGTCGCTGTACTTATCGCAATTGCGGGCAACGCGATATTAAATCCGGCTTATTTAGGCGTCTTCTTTGAATATTTCATACCTACAATATTGGTAGTGATAATAATGCTAAATAGAACATCCATACTTAAAGTTCTTCTGCAAATAATAAAATATATTCTTTCACCCATTCAAAATTCTCTACAAAAATCGAATGATAACATTTTAAGATTAATTGATAAAATCAATTCACAAGAATTCGTCTATTTTACCAAAGATGACGATGTGGCCACGCTTAATAATGTAATGCTATATATTCGAAATAATGAACACACCAAAAAATTAAAGATTGTGTCAGCCTTTGAAAAAGGAGAAAAAGCCACACCTAAGTTCAAATCCGATTTAGATGTGTTAGATAGGGAATATCCTGAAATAAAAATTGAGTTCATTGAATTGGAAGCTAGTTTTGGACCGGATTTAATTAACAAGTTATCCAAAAAATGGAAAATCCCTGTAAACTTTATGTTTATAAGTTCACCTGGTGACCATTTTCCTTACAGAGTTGAGCAATTAGGAGGGGTTCGGCTAATAATATAAAAGGACAAAACACTATACACGCCATAATTGTTTCCTATCCTCAGCAGCTACGCAACTACTCACCATGATGGTGCATTTGGACTTACTTAGAATTTACAACAAAATAATAAATGAAAAAACTAAAATTTCCAACTGCCCAAACCATTCTAATCCTCATTGCTGTAATTGTTATGCTCTTAACATGGTTGGTGCCTGCAGGAAAATACGATAGTCTGGCATACAACACAAACAGCAATACATTTTTCAAAACTAGCTTAGAAAAGAGTATTGAATTACCGGCAACACAAGAAACCTTAGAGAACCTCAACATAAAAATTCCAATTGAAAAATTCACAAGTGGTGATATCTATAAACCTATTGGCATTCCAAATACTTATAAAGAACTGGAATCAAATCCTCAAGGCCTGGCAGAATTAGCGAAATCGCCTATAAAAGGAATAATTGCAGCTTCAGATATCATTTTTTTAATTCTCATTATTGGAGGCTTAATTGGTATAATGAATCTCACAGGTGCTTTTGATGCCGGAATTTCCTGGATGGCAAAAACGCTTAAAGGCAGAGAGTACATTCTAATTATTTTGGTAACAACACTTATTGCCGCCGGCGGAACAACCTTTGGTCTCGCCGAAGAAACCATGGCCTTCTACCCTATTTTAATTCCTGTATTCCTAGCTGCTAAATATGATGCGATGGTTGGACTTGCCTGTATTTTTCTAGGTTCAGGAATTGGGACAATGTGCTCCACAATAAATCCGTTTGCGACCATTATTGCTTCGGATGCGGCTGGAATAAATTGGACAACAGGACTCGAATTTCGCTTAGTCATGTTAGTCCTTTGCTTGGTTATTACTATTCTTTATATTCTTCGCTATGCAAAACGCGTAAAAGCAGATCCGTCAAAATCCCTTATTTATGATCAAAAAGAAGAATTAGAAGCGCTTTTTGGACTAAATACAATGAATAATATAACGAAATTTACACATAGACTGAGACTCATTACCCTTGTATTTTCATTGTGCTTTGTGGTTATGATTGTTGGTGTTTCTTTTTTAGATTGGTGGTTTGTAGAAATGACTGCCACATTTCTTGTCGGTGCTATTCTTATAGGCTTTATTGCCAAAATTAAAGAAAGTGTTTTTGTTGAGACCTTTGTTAAAGGCGCTGCCGAATTACTAAGTGTAGCTTTTATTGTAGGAATTGCGCGAGGTGTTACAATTCTTATGGAAGATGGCCTTATTAGCGATACCATTTTATATCACGCGAGTACTATTACAGAAGGTATGAACAAAGGTTTGTTTACAAATTTTATGCTTTTTATTTATGGAGGCTTATCTTTTTTCATGCCATCATCGTCAGGAATGGCAGTATTAACAATGCCAATTCTCGCTCCATTAGCTGACACTGTGAATATAGGCAGAGAAACTATCGTTAACACCTATCAATATGGTATGGGTCTGTTTTATTTGATTAATCCTACCAGTTTAATATTAGCAGCCTTGGCTGTTGTGAAAATTGGGTTCAATAAATGGTTAAAATTTATAATGCCGCTTCTTTTAATATTGTTGATAACAACAATGACCTTATTGACAATTTCTGTTTACTATTAATAAAAACGACACAACAACAACAACAACAACAACAACAACAACAACAACAACAACAACAACGATGTTACACAAACCTTTGTGGTGCATATAAAACTGCCTCGAACTCAATAGTTAAACGAAATAAAAACGAATGAAAATAATGATAAGACAAGAAAAATCAACAGATTTCAAAGCTGTCTTCGGCTTAATAGAAAAAGCGTTTAAAACAGAAAAATTAAGTGACCATAAAGAGCAATTTCTTGTGGAACGTTTGAGAAAATCAAGTTCCTTCATTCCAGAATTATCAATGGTTGCAGAAATTGAAAATAAAATTGTTGGATATATTTTGCTGACCAAATTAAAAATAAAGAATGACCAAAAAGAATTTGATTCGTTGGCTCTTGCCCCAGTTTCTGTGGATCAAGCATGATTGTTGTGGACTAAGCAAAGATTAAAGCCTTTAGGGCGCAATTTAGGGGAGTTAAAAATGTAGAATTCTTTCTTTATAGATTAACCACAATCTTTGCATAAACACAACAATTTGTCTTGATCCCAACAAACTGTACAACACAAACCCAACAAAAATTATGAAACCGGGTTGCAGGGAGGTGTTATTGGTAGAAATGTTCATCAGGGATTCAGTTTCCATATTTAATTGTGAAAGCTGGTGAATGCGTTTTAAAGGTGTGGGCATAAATGATGATTAGATCTACTAAATATAGACTAATAAATCCCCCCTATTACCAGTTCCGCCATAAGCCATTTAGTTGATATTTACTGACATAGATATCTGAGAAACAATTGATCTAGATTTTAAAAAGTATTATGATTTCAATTTACAAAACAATGTTAACTTAGTATTTAACTTAAAAATAAGTTTGGATTAGAACCACATTCTGTTATTGGATGAAAAAGATAAAATGAAAGGTTGTTTGCTGCAATTACAGATTCAGAATTCCAGGGAAGAAATTTTGGAACTCAATTGATAGAATTAGCGAAGCTGGAAATTGTGACATAGATCACATAAATTTATTATCATAGGTCATTACTATTCTAAAGTAATTTTGTCTTATTAATTAACAAATAAAAGATACTGATTATGGCAAATACCAAATGGGTAATTGACCCAACACACAGTGTAATTACTTTTAAAGTAAAACATTTAATGATCTCCACAGTAACCGGAAATTTCGAAAGTTTTGAAGGAACCGCGGAAACTGAAACTGAAAAATTCAGAAAAGTGAAGAAACTGGAATTTAAAGCCGATGTAAAATCTGTCAACACAAATAATGAAGACCGAGACAATCATTTAAGGTCTGACGATTTCTTTGCTTCAGAACATCATCCAGAAATCAGGTTTAGAGCGAAAAATTTTAACCTAAAAACCGGGGTGATCAAGGGAGAATTGACCATAAGAAATAACACCAAACCTGTTAACCTTGATGTTGATTTTGGAGGAGTGGCTGTTGATCCTTCTGGCCAGACAAAAGCAGGGCTAACAGCAAAAGGAAAAATTAGCCGTAAAAAATTCGGGTTGATCTGGAATTCGGTTACAGAAGCCGGAAATGTGTTAGTGGGAGATCAAATAAGATTGGTAGCAGAAGTGCAATTCATTAAACAAGCCTAAAATCCAAAAGCCATGGAAAACAAGATACTAGGATTGCATCACATTACCGCCATTGCAGGAGATCCCCAAAGGAACTATGATTTTTACACCAAAGTACTAGGTTTGCGAATGCTAAAGAAAACCGTGAATTTTGACGATCCGCAAACCTACCATTTTTACTTTGGTGACAGAGTAGGAACCCCAGGAAGTATCTTGACTTTCTTTCCGTGGCCAGGAGTAAAACAAGGTGAGAACGGTGCAGGAATGGCCACAGGAATTGGATATTCTGTTCCTGAAGGCAGCCTGGAATTCTGGAAAGAACGCTTTGAGAAATTCAATGTTCCTCACAACCGGATCTCGAAGAAGTTTGGAGAAGAATTCCTCGCTTTTCAGGATCCGGACGGCCTTAACCTCGAGCTGATAGTTCCAGAAAATAAAGATGTTCGCAAGCCCTGGGAAACCGAAGATGTAAAAGCAAAAATTGCCATTAAAGGTTTCCATAATGTCACCCTTACCTTAAAAGATCACAAAGCCACCGCTGAAATACTCACCAATGTATTTGGATATGAACTTGTGGGCACAGAAAATAACCTGTATCGTTTTAAAACCAATGCCGTTCAAAACGCAGCAATTGTGGTTATTCTTAAAGATCCAAAAGCCGGAAGAGGCCAGAATGCCGGTGGAACCAATCACCATGTGGCTTTCCGGGTAAAAGATGAAGAAACGCTCATGGCCTTCAGAGAAAAAATAATGCAAAAAGGATTGCAGATCACAGAAAAAATAAACCGTGATTATTTCTTTTCGCTCTACTTCCGTGAGCCTGGAGGAGTCTTATTTGAGATCGCCACAGACAATCCCGGATTTGCAACAGATGAAACAGTAGAGGAATTAGGGAGCGGCCTACAGCTGCCCGATCGCTACAAAAGTGCAAGAGCGCAAATCGAGAAAGCGCTACCGGAACTTAAGCAGTAAATATTGAGAATGTAGATTTCAGGGTTAGAAAAATTTCCTGAGCTCTTTTTTTCGTTAATTAAAAAAGAAAAACAATGCATTCACAAAATATAATATCCTCAGGAAAAGACATTTCAGAAGCAAAAAAAGTACTGGTAATGCTACACGGCCGTGGTGGAAATGCCCGGAAGTTTCTTTCTCTGGCAAATCACCTCGATGTAAGTAATTTTGCGCTTTTTGCGCCACAAGCCACCAACAGCAGCTGGTACCCTCATTCGTTCCTCGCTAAACCTACTGAAAATGAGTCCTGGATTTCTTCTGCCCTGGAGATTTTAAATAATTTACTAGAAGAGATAAAAAGCAAAGGCATCACATCAGAAAATATCTATTTCACCGGATTTTCCCAGGGAGCCTGCCTCACAGCAGAATTTGTCACCAGAAATGCAAGCAGGTTTGGCGGGGTCGTTCTCTTCACCGGTGGAGTTATTGGCGATAAAATATATGCTGAAAATTATAAAGGGGATTTTGCGGGAACCCCTGTTTTTATTGGCACCGGAAATCCCGATGCACACGTTCCCGTTGAAAGGGTGAACGAGACTGCTCAAATTATGGAAAAGATGAATGCCGCCGTCACCGTAAAAGTATATGACAACAAGCCGCATAGTATTTCACAAGACGAAATTAAAACTGCGAACAAACTTATTTTTAAATAAGCCTTATATTCCAAATCGCTTTTTCAGGGGCCCTGTCTCCGGCAAATATTCTTTTTATAAAACACCTTGCAAAAGGAAAAGATGCTGCTTCTTACCAATAGTGACAACTTCTCTGAAGATGTTATTACAAATCTTCAATAACAAACTCCCGATGTCGAAATTGAAATTGCTTCCTGCCTTAGAGACAGTTGCCGGGAAGCTGATATTATTATTCTTAGTCCTGAAATTGCCTATGACATGTTCCTAAAAAACAGGAGGACTGAAAATATTTCTCCCTTACACAGAAATAAATCAGTAAATTTTTGATTTTATTTTCTTAACTTAAAGTTTTAAACCACTGGATAACAGGTGATCCCGTATTTTTAAAACCACCTTGTTACCTATAAAACATCAGCGCCTTATGAAACAGGAAACCTGGCCCGTATTATCTTTTGAAAAGGGCAACGAAACTTATCAGACTATCCATTTATGGACACAAATTGCCGGGAAGATAAAGCTGGCTAAAATGCCGTGGATCAATCATTCGTGGCACGTCACCTTGATCGTGACCCCTTTTGGTTTGAGCACCGGAGATCTTCCCGATCTCAAAAAGCATTTTCAGATCAATTTTGATTTTCTTAAACATCAATTGCAAATAATAACCAGCGATAAAGAAGAACGGATGTTCCATCTTTCCGGAATGTCTGT
>JBDNHN010000419.1:0-5145 GCA_041688725.1 Gillisia sp. | reverse complement strand
CTGCTTCTTCCGGACCTTCATCTTCATTGACAATAAATGCCTGAGCCAGATAAAAATCAACCTTGCTTAGATCTTTCAGCTCATAGGCGTACGCTTTAGCTTTGGAAATACTTCCTCCAAAAATTCCAGGCAGTTTAACGTATAATTCAACAAGAACCCTTCTGGCTTCCACGTGTTCCGGATCTAATTCTACTGCTTTTTCAAGATATGTTTTAATATCTGAAATATAAACCACCGAATGTAATTTAGATACACTAAGTGCTTTCATTCCCAGGACTGCCCCATATTTAAAATTATAATCGATGCACTCCGGATATTTATGGGACAGGCTTTTATATACAGATATTGCGGTATCCCAATCTTTCTCAAACCCGGCAATATCTCCCAGGTAAGCAGTTGCAACTGCATCTTCGGGATTCTCATAAATTCTATTATGAAGCAGTTTTTTAGCAGTTTCAAGTTTCCCCTGGTCCAGGGCCGAGTGGATTTCTTTAAAGGAGGCTTGGGAAAAACATCCCAATCCCGTAAATATTGCGACTGCCAAAAATATCTTTAAATTCTTATCAGTTTCGAATCCATTTAACCTTGACCGTATCCAAATTAACAAAAGGTTAACCGTTAATGGTTTGTTTGTTTGTTAAATTAAACCAAAAAAAAAGTGGTATAGCTCAAAATTTATTGCAATATTTGTGTTGCCTTAAGCGGGCAATTCAAACGAAATTATTAATGTTAAATCTAATACCTAGCCTATGCAAAATTTTACTTTAGGAAAGAAGGGAATTAAAATGCTCCTTTTTGGCCTTGTTTTATTAATTGGAAGTGTGTCCTCTTATGGGCAAACCTGCCCTACTGTAAGTAATACAAGTCCTGATGACTTTTGTTACTTATCTAGTGTTGCCGACCTTACCGATGCCACTGGCACCACCTTCTCAAGTGGAACTATTGCTTGGTATCGAACCCTAACCTCCGTAAATCCAATTCCAAATGAAGAATTGCTTCAAGCCGGAAAATACTATGCTGGTAATGCATCTGGATCTTGCACTACTGCTAATGGTGGTACTGGAAGAACAGAAGTAGTTGTTGATGTAGATGATGAAGGACCACCAGACCCATTATTTGGAAATGTTTTTTCTCCTTGTGTCTTTGGTCCAGAACCAGCTCCAGGAAACCCAGATCCGATTTATATTAAAAGAGTTCAGGATTTAATAGACAATATTGATGGACTTAATGTCCAAATTTTTGACAATGAATTTGATGCAGCAGCATTAGCTGAAACTACAGCTTTAGTGCGTGGTGAGAACTATTTTGCAGGACAAAGAAGTTCTACCGATTGTTCTACAAGCAGCCGGGTTGCTATACGTTATGATCCTATATATACATCTGCTCCTAATGCAGATCCAGTACAAATTGTTTGCGAAGGAGCAACAATTGCTGATTTAACAGCCACCGCAACTACAAGTCCTACAAGTCTTTCACAAGGATTTAGATGGTACAGCACAGATGATTCTCAGCCTGCATTAGATAGCTCTACTCCATTAATTGATGGAGAAGATTATTATGTAAGCCAAATTGTGAATAGAGCTGGTAGAAATGAGCCGCCATGCGAGAGTACAGGTAGAGTAAAGGTTACTGTTGAATTTGATGATATCGAAGCAGGAGAGCCAAACAGTGAAACTTATTGTAAGTCTGAGATTGAAGATCAGTTATTAACCAATACTTTTGAAGAATTATTCTTACAACTGTTAGATGCAGGTGTTCCACAAGATGGTGATTTTGATCCAAACCCTGTTTATTCAGGAGTACAAACTTATACCACTACTTATACAGTGGAATCTACTACTACACCTGGCTGCACAGATTCTGTAGCTTTAACTATTATAGTTACTGAAGACCCTACCTTGACTCCTGTAAGCGAGCAAGCTTGTAGAAATGATTTCCCAGCAACAGTTACTAGTGCACAAGTAGAAGGGTTTTTCAGAGGGCTTGTTGCTGCAGCGGGCAATGAACCTGGCGGCACATTTGATAATGATATTATGGCAACCATAGCATCAGATTTCAATTTAAACACCACCTATCCAAGAACTTTTACGAGTGATTATACAATTCGCGAAGGAACAGCATGTGAAGTAACTACAACTATAGAGATAGAGATACTAGCATCTCCTGACGCAGGTGAGGACAATAGTATAACATATTGTGATGCAGAAATTCAAGATGAAATTGACAATAATGGTAAAACATTTGAAGACCTTTTTGTAGATTTATTAGAGTTTGGCGAGGATCCTGATGGGGAATTTGTTCCAACACCAGCATATGCAGGTCCAGGAACTTATACTTCTGACTATATAATCACTTCTTCTAATGGTTGTGAAGATTCTGCTACAATTACAATTATAGTAAACGACCCAAATGCTGGTGATGACAACTTAGGTAATGAAGTTTGTAGAAATACGCTACCGGCAACTGTTACTAAAAGTCAAGTAGAAGGCTTTTTTAGAAACTATTTGAGTAGTGATGCTGATTCAAATGGAACATTTCCCGATTTGGATTTGGATGCTATAACAACAGATTTCAATTCAAACAACACTTTTCCAAAAACTTATACTACAACTTATACTGTTGCAGGCGGAACTGATTGTGAAGATTCTGCAGATTTATCAGTTAAGATATTAGCATCTCCAAACGCAGGAGCAGATAATAGTAAAGTTTATTGTGATGCTGAAATCCAAGATGAATTTGATAACGGTAAAACTTTTGAAGACCTTTTTGTAGATTTATTAGAGTTTGGAGTGTCGACTGATGGAACATTTGATTCAACAGTTGACAACTATACAGGCCCTGGAACTTACACGTCTATATATACAATAACTCTTCCTAATAACTGTGAAGATTCTGCTACAATTACAATTGTAGTAAATGACCCATCTGCAGGTGCAGATAGTTTAAATAACGAATTATGTAGAGCTGATTTACCTCCAACAGTAACTAAATCACAAGTAGAAGCTTATTTTAGAGGCCTTTTAAGCAGTGATGCTGATGCAAATGGAACATTTCCCGATTCAGTTTTAGATGCTATAACCGCAGATTTTAATTCAAACAGCTCTTTCCCTACTCCTTATGATATAAGATATACCGTTGCAGGTGGAACTTCTTGTGTAGATTCTGCAGATTTCTCAGTTACAATATATGAAGCGCCTAATGCAGGTCCAGATATTACAGATTCTATCTGTATAACTGAACTAGAAACATTGGCAGCAGACTTTGATCCAACAAACACTGATGCAACTTTATTTGCATTATTAGACCTATTTGGTTGGGATGGCGATAAGGATGGTACTTTTAATCCGAGTAGCGATGATCTAGGATCAGCTTTTGCAGCTTACTACAATGATTCAAATAGACCTAGCTCACTTTTATTATCTGCTACTTATACAGTGACAGGGAATATTGCTTGTGCAGATGACGTTGCTCAGTTTAACATTACAATCAATGATACTCAGGATGCGAATGCTGGAGATATAGTAAATCAAGAAGTTTGTTCTAATGAAGGCATTATAAACCTTAATGACTATCTAGTTGGATCTGGTGCAACAACTGGAGGAACATTCTCTGGTGAAGGGGTACTTGCAGATGGAATGTTTGATACGTCTATTGGACCTAAAGATGGTGGTTATTTAATTACTTACTCTGTAGATGACTCTGCAGATTGTACAACAGATGGAACAAGCGATTCAGATGATTTTATTATCACAGTAAATCAAGCTCCAAATGCAGGGCCAGATGTTTCACAAACATTCTGTATTACTGAAATTCAAGCGCTAATTCAGCAACCTCAGGATGCTATAGATCTATTTAACTCATTACTTGGTGATGACGTAGATACGGGCGGAACTTTTGATCCCTTATTAAATACTTTAGCAGCTCAATATCTTACTAACCCAATTGGGACATTTAGCACTACCTATACTGTAGATAATGGAACTTGTGAAGATTCAGCAGATATAACTGTTAAAGTAACTGATAGAGAAGATGCAAATGCGGGAGATGATGTTAATTTAACTTTTTGCACTACAGATGAAGATCAAAACTTAACAGATTACCTAACGACCGGAGCAAATCCAAATGGAACTTTTGATGGGTATCCAAATGGTGTTTTCAGTCCTAAAACCTTAGGTTCAGGTATATTCACATTTGACTATACTGTTTCTGAAGATGATGGAGATTGTATAGACGGAAGCGATTCTGCTACTTTTGAAATTACAGTAAACCAAGGAGTAAGTGCTGGAAAAGACAAAAGCAGAACATTATGTCGAAATCAAGTTAACACTATATATTCTGAAGGAACTGCTAGAAACTACTTTTTAGGTTTACTGGATGCTGGTGTACCAAAAAATGGAACCTTTGATCCAACCATCCAAAGTCTGGTGGATATATATAATGATAGCGACGAGAAATTAGGAACTTATACTTCTACTTACACTGTTAACAACGATTTATGTTCAAATTCAGCTGAAATTTCAGTAGTTATAGTAGCCAATTCTAGCGCAAACGCAGGAGACGATGTAACTATAACTTTTTGTTCTACTGAAAACGAACAGAACTTATTCGATTTCTTAAGTTCTGGAGCGGATACTACTGGATCATTCGCTGGTTTTGCTGATGGATTATTTAACCCAAGTGAACATATTGGAACAACAACCGTTATTTACACTGTGAACAGCTCAGGATCTCCATGCACAACTGGAAGTAAAAGTTCTACTTTCACTATAACAGTTAATGAACCACAAGACGCAAATGCTGGCGGACCTGTAACAGCTTCTTATTGTATAGCTCAAGACGAAGAAATAGATTTAAGAACTATCCTTGGGGATGGTGCACTAACTAATGGTTCTTTTAGTTCTCCTTACGAAGATGGATTATTTAACCCTTCAGAGGCAGGTATAGATGAATTTAATATCACCTATACTGTCGATGGTGCTGAAGATTGTGCTATAGGAACAGACACTGCCACAATCACAATTACTGTGAGTGGAGTTTCTGAAGCCCCGGTAGCCGATGCAAATCAATCCTTCTGTTTAGTTGATAACAATACAGTTGCCGATTTGGTTGCCTCAGGAGATAACACTGTATGGTATGAAGATGAGG
>JBDNHN010000418.1:0-1959 GCA_041688725.1 Gillisia sp. | reverse complement strand
TGAAAGATTACATTCCAGCTTGGGATACCTCTCCCCACTGGAAATGGAACTAAAATTGAGAGGGTTTATTAAAAAAGTGGCTTAAAAAAATAGTCCCAAATTTATTAGGCAGTCCAGTCAATAACTTCTTTTAATTCTGAAGGAGTTTTAAATTGAACAATAGGTTGGTTTGTATCATTATTACTTTCTAAATAATTTTTAATTTTTTCGAAAGATGCAGACAGTATATTTAACTCATTCATTATATTATATGCTATTATTTATGGAAGAAATGTTAAGTCAGAAGTTAATTTTTGAATAAAGATTTCTTGTATATTTTCTAATGATTAATTGGTTTGCTTTTTCATAGGAAAGGTACTTCATAGCCCAATTAAAAGCAACCTTAAATTTATTTTTAAAACCGGTAATTGAAATTAAATGGATAAACGACCATAATAACCAACCTGTTCGTCCGTTCAAAAAGGCAATTTTCAAATCTGCTACCGCATCTTTTTTTCCAATGGTTGCCATAGATCCTTTATCTATATACCGAAAGGGAGTTTTAAAAGCTCTATTTCTTATTTTAGATCATGTTGTTTGCCAAGGTTTTTCCTTGCTGAATCGCTGCTTGTGCAATCATAGGATGTCCCTTTGGGTTCTCATTAGTCATCATTGCAGCAACATCTCCAATAGCAAAAACATTTTCTAAACCATCAACTTGGTTAAATTCATTTACTTTTATTCTGTTTCCAGAAACTATTGTGTTTTCATTTATTCCTTTTATGGTATTTCCTTTTACGCCGGCAGCCCAAATTAAATTATGAGCTATTATAATTTTTTCTTCATTTTCAGAAAGAATAGTGATTTTTTCACCATCATAATCTGTAACACGACTATTGACTAAAACTTCAATATCCAGATTTTTTAAAACCTTTAGCGCGTGCCTGGAAGCTTTTTCAGACATTGTAGGTAATATTCTTTCGGCCGACTGAATTAAATATATTTTCATTGCACTATATTCAATTTCAGGATAGTCATTGCTCAATAAATATCTTTTAAACTCAGCTAATGCACCCGCCATTTCAACACCTGCGGGACCACCACCAACAATTACAAATTTGGTTAGGGTCAATTTTTCTTCAATATTACAACCTTCAACAGCACATTCTAAATTTTGGAGCATCCAACTTCTTATATTAATTGCGTCATTAATACTTTTTAAGCCAATGCTGTTTTTTTCGATATTTTTTGAACCATTATAATTTGTAGAACTCCCGGTTGCAATTACTAAATGATCGTAGTTTATATATCCAATATCTGTATAAACACGGCTATTTTCAGTATCAATTTTTTCTACCTTCGCCATTCTGTAAATCATATTTATACAGGATTTAAATAGTTTCCGAATTGGAGAAACCACAGAATCTGGTTCTAAACCGCTAATTGCAACTTGATATAGTAAAGGTTGAAATTGATGGTAATTATTTTGGTCTATTAAAATAACCTGAACAGGTTTATCTTTAAGCTTTTTTATTAAATTTATCCCTGCAAAACCGGCTCCTATAACTACAATTTTAGGAAAATCATTATCTGGAATACAAAAATGTTTGTTGTTATTGTTTAACATTTTAAGTTCTATTGTTTATTTATAATTCAACTTTAAGTTATTTTATAGAGAAATATCCTAAGATTTTCTACAAGAAATAATTCGAATTAATAGACTTACGAATTACAAAGTCCTGACAAAAGCTTATTAGGACAATTTAATTATATTGATTTCAAAAAATTTATTTATTTAACGAATTACTTCCTGATGGCAGCAGATTTACTCTCAATTAGCTTCACAATGCACATGTATCTAGTATCTAGATTTGCGTTTCACGATCGTTCCGATGGCACTTTTCTGTCCTTTTTCAATGACAAGGTCACCTTCCCAATACCCTATTTTCTCTCTGTTTTCAATGTGTTTGGGTCGTTGTT
>JBDNHN010000417.1:0-6315 GCA_041688725.1 Gillisia sp. | reverse complement strand
GCTAAAGGAAAACGGAGGAATTTATTCTAAAGCAGCTAACTGGAATGTTCATGTGGTTGAAGACGGTAATTTGATTACCGGACAAAACCCGGCTTCTTCCAATAAAGCAGCCGATAAGTTATACGAGGCGCTTAAATAATTTCTAAGCACTTATTAAAAGCCTGTAGTCCTATGGATTACAGGCTTTTTTTTGTTAGTAAATTTTAAAGTCCATCCGGAAAATATCTGAAAAAAGGATTTGTTTTGCAGAGATAATTTTTAACCTATAGCCTGTGAAAAATGGCATAAGTATTTATGATTCTTATAGACAGGGAATTGGGAGAGGAGAATCTTTAATGAATGATAATAAACTACGATTATCCTGTAATAATTTGGCTCAAAAGGCTAAATTGCTATCTATATAACAAGTTGTAGCACATTATGGCAAATAATAACTAAAATAGATTAGTACCAATTTTAACTGCTCTGATTGCATTTGGTTTAATTTCATGTAACCAAACAAGACTCTAAAAATACGGCAAGAGAGAACTCTACGGAAGAACGGGAAGATAACGATAGTCCTGCTCTAGATGCACATTCACATGAACATTCTATGAAGGAAACTTTTTCGATTGACAAATTAGTGGATGAAATCAAAACCGTTCCCGACTCTATCATTGAGTATCTTCATGCTCAACACCATAATCACAAAGTGTAGGAACGAAGAACAGTTCCTGCAGGGTATGAAACTAAAAATTTAAAAAATTGGAAAGATTATGCGGCAAAAGTTGAAGATTTACCGGTAATTAATCCGGGGCCGGGTGAATATGTCCATGTTATGGAAGGATATAAAAATGGATATAAAAATCTTGTCATTGGAATCACAGAAACTTTTCCTGGTGGAGCACCTCCAATGCATACTCATGAAGGAGAGGAATCGCATGTATTGTTAGAAGGTGAAATTCTATATGCCTTAGGTGATACAATTTTTACTATTTCCGCACCTTACATTGTCAATATCCCACCTATGGTACCTCATGCATTCAAAAATATTGGAGATAAAACAGCAAACCTTGTAGTAATTTTTCCCACCAATGTTTGGAAATACAATGTATTGGATTACTTTCCATTTGAGAATTATGATAAAAAGGGAAATAAAGTAAAATAACGTGGTTCAACAATGGGTATAAAACATTGGATAACAGTACTGTCTAAAAGTTTTTTGGCTTTTAGAAAGCTTTATCTCGGTGGACAAGTAAACAGCTCAGAATTTCCTATATTTCATACCCTAACTTGTAGGCACAATTTGGCACAACTTTCTACAGAAATAAGAATTTAAATATTAAAGCTAAATCTAAAATATATGAATATGAAAATTTTATTTTTAATGCTTATCGGAATTATATTCTCTTGCTCAAGTGATGACGACAATCAGCCTCAAACTATTGATATGCGAATTAACTATTATCAAAACACAGGTATAGGAGTAGGTCTATTTTTAACTTTATTAGTACAGGAAGATAATAATATTGGTTCTGATACTTGGACTAAATTTTATGACCCTATAGAGGGATTTGATTTTCAACCAGGATATATTTATGATCTTAAAGTAGTAGTGGAACAAGTTGACAATCCTCCTGCTGATGGTAGTTCATTAAAATATACTCTTCAAGAAATAAAATCAACTCAAGAAGTAGATATTGAAACTTTATTTGATATAGATTTAAAAATAAACGGACAAAGTTTCATTACTACAACTTCTGGCTATGAACTTTTGGACAAAATTAAAATTGATTGCAACACTCTATGTGATGAACTTGATGCAAAACTGCAGAATCAAGATTATGTAGTTGGGACTTTTAAACGACTTCAAAGTAATGAAATAAAATTGATTGATCTCGAATAAAAAACTGTCGCCAATACCGTATTTAATTTATGCTCAGATCGGATTTAATACAAACCGACAAACATGCAACAAGCAATTTTGTGCGCTGGAAAAATCATATACAAAACCGTAATGTATAAACAATGAACACAACGTGAAATAAATAATTACATCTGAAAATCAAAAAAGTAAAAAAATATTTTTTTATTCAATAATGTAAAGTATATTTGTCATATTGTAAAATAGATTTTCTTTTACGGAAAGAATACTTATTGTGTAATCATAAAAAAGAAATTATGGATGTGAAATCAATTATGGAATGTGAAAGAAAAAGTCTTGAAAAAATGAAAAGGTATCAGTTGCCTAATAAGTTTAAAAAAATTGGAATTGGAATTATTCTAATATCAGTTGTAACTATAATCTTAAATAAAATGTCAATAGATAATATTGACTTAAAACTAACAGCAAAATATGGAATACTCTTAGGATTATTAGTTGTTTCTATTTCAAAAGAGAAAATAGAAGATGAATTAATAACAAATTTAAGAATGCAATCTTATACTTTTGCATTTATTGCAGGAGTTTTAATTACATTAACAAATCCTCTGTTCTCTTATTTGGCAAATACAGTTTTAGAAAAACAACAAGAAATCTTTCAAGGAATTGGAGATTGGCAAGTATTATGGATTTTATTGAGTATTCAGGTTTTTTATTTTGAATTTTTAAAGCGAATGAATAAATGAAAAATCGACTAAAAATTGAAAGGGCGATATTGGACTTGACACAAGAAGAACTTGCAAATAAAATTGGAGTATCTCGTCAAACTATAAGTTCAATTGAAAAAAACAGATATGTACCATCTACGGTTCTATCTCTAAGACTTTCAGATCTGTTCGGAAAACCTGTAAATGACTTTTTTGAGTTGGACGAAAATGAAATAGCCAATGCATAACAGCACCTATATCACATGGCCGCATTAAGGTCATTGATAAAAAGAAAAAGTAAATTGAAGAGATAAGAAATCAACATAAATTTGAGTAGTGCACGGCCGCGTGCCATAGCTGCAAACCGTTGTGTGTCATATGAAAAAAAACAAGGATAATTTTTTGTGCGATAACTTTTTGTAACTTTATTGAAACCATATATCATGGCTGGTACCAATCAATGCAAAAACTGTGAGGAATCTTTCGACGCTTCCTTCGATTATTGTCCTTATTGCGGACAAGAAACTGCAGACAACCTCACTTTTGGTGTTCTGTTCAGGAACACAATTAGCAATTACTTTTCAATAGATGCGCGTTTTTTCAAAAGCTTTATTCCTCTAATGACAAAACCCGGGGTGTTAGCCAGGCGTTTTGTGGATGGTAAACGATTGTCGTATCTACATCCCGCACAATTCTACCTTTTCATTTCGGTAGTATTCTTTTTCATTTTCTCCTTTACTATACGAAAGGCGGATAACGAGGTATCAGAAGCACTAAAGAAAGGTTTTGACAAAGAGGTGTACCTAGATTCGTTACCCGTTAAAATAGATTCTGTGGGTGTTGAAGCCGCTAAAATAGCACTAAAGGAGAACCAGGACAATACCGTAATGTCCGATGAGGAAATTAGGGCTATTGACTCAGTAGTCACAGGCGGAAATAGAATCCCAGTAGTCGACTTAAATTTTCAAAAAGATGTGTTAGACTCGCTGATTGCAAGTGGAGCTCCGCAAGCCGAAAAATTAAAGGCCATGGGAAAGAAAGAAGATGCCAGTGTTTTTATCACTAAGGTCTATATACAACTATTGAAATTATACGAGCAAAGGGGCGGAGGACTTCTTCAGACGGTTTATGATACCATTCCAATTGCCATGTTCATTATGTTGCCCTTATTTGCCCTGTTATTAAAGTTATTTTACTGGAGGCGCGGCACGTTTGCACATCATATAGTGTTCAGCTTTTATTTTTTCACCTTCTTATTTACCAGCTTTTGTGTACTCATTTTGGCTAATACATTTTTAGACATTCCCATTTGGATTGATGTGCTGGTCTTTTTGTCTTTCATTATTTATCTAATGCTGGCCTTACGTCACTTTTACAAAAGCCATTGGCTGGCAGCATTTTTTAAGGCCAATTTTATTTACTTTATATATATTTTGATTGTTCTGCCTCTTGCTATGGTTGGATTGATCTTCGTTTCTTTTATGTTATATTAAAAAGTTCTTGATGAAGGGCATTTCATGGTGGTTTTATCCTTAGCATTCAGTCCGAATGGAAAGTTGCTAGCTAGTGGATCGGATGACAAAACAGTTAAAATCTGAGATACCAACAACTGGAATTTGATGCATACACTGAAAGGAGAAAACGAAACAATTCATTCAGCTGTTTTTGTCGATAGCAATAGGATATTAGCTGGCGGTACTGATAAAAAGATTTTAGGGGAGTTTTTAGAATATCACTTTACTACCAAGGATCAATTAAACATAATGTTGCCACTTTATGGGATATACAAAATGAAAAGTTTCTACAAACTTACTCAGCGTGTAAATGGTATCTTGACCAGACCTTTCCAAACGTAGCCCACGCAAAAAGAGCTGCAAAAAATGTGATTAAATCATATAATGAAATAGGATTACATTTATTTTTAGATTATAAAACACCTAATATGGTCTATAAATTAACAGCCTAAATTCAATTTTAACCTGTAGTCGTATTTCAGGACAAGACATCAAGAACCGCCTGTTTAGATTATACTTTCTGCTCTATTGGTTTTTAACCAACTTAATTTATGTCTTTCTCAATAAAGAAAGGAATAATGGAGGCTCAAAATACGCTGTGTCAAAGCATTAAAAAATAGCATAAGTATTTATGATTCTTATAGACAGGGAATTGGGAGCGGAGGAAATTTAGCAAATCTTTAAAGAATGAATATAAACCGCATTTATCCTCTAACAATCTGGCTTAAAGGCTAAATTGTTATCTATATTACTCGTTGGCGGTAATTAAAATGGAATTAATTTAGAATTTCATTATAACTATTGTTTTATCAACTTAAATATTAATGACTACAATGGAGAAAATTTAATCTCAACTTCATTATTTTTACAAAATGATCATAATAATTGGAGCAGGCTTATCGGGTCTTTTGACAGCTTACCGCCTAAAAAAAGAAGGTATTCCATTTAAAATTCTAGAGGCAAGAACAAGAGTTGGAGGAAGAATAAATACTGTATATGGAACAGATAATACACCCGTTGAAATGGGCGCAACCTGGTTTGGAAATCAACATAAATATCTAATAGCATTGTTGAAAGAATTAGGAATAAATTACTTTGAACAATATATGGAGGGCACAGTATTCTTTCAGCCCTTTTCTACTTCACCAGCAGAATCTATACAAATTCCTGTTCAACCACCTAGTTACAGGATTTCTGGTGGTACAACCAATCTTATAAACAACTTGTATCAAAAATTAGATAAGGATGACGTATTACTAGATCAACCAGTGAAGGAAATAAAATTCCACAAAAATTCTGTTCAAGTAATTGCGAAAGATGTGTTTGAAGGAAACAGGGTTATTTTGTGTATTCCTCCTAAATTATGGGCGAAAAAAATCTTGTTTGAGCCGCATTTACCAATTGATTTGATGAATATAGCTACACAAACCCATACCTGGATGGAAGATTCAATCAAGATTGCTTTGACCTATGATCAACCATTTTGGGAACAAGAAAATCTATCCGGAACTTTATTCAGTAATACTGGACCTATTACCGAACTATACGATCATAGTAATCAAGAAAGATCTAAATACGCACTCTGTGGTTTCGTAAACTCCTCGTTCCAAAGTCTTACTTATGCAGAAAGGCGTGACAGAGTGATCAATCAGATAAAAAATGTATTTGGTGTGAAAGCTGAAAAGTTTATGGACTATGAGGAATGTATCTGGAGTAAGGAAGAAGACACCTTCGTAGAATCTGATAGTTCCCTTTTTCCTCATCAGAATAATGGTAATCCAATTTTTAGTAAATCTTTTTTTGATGATAAATTGTTAATTTCCAGCTCAGAATCAGCTTCGGAATTCCCAGGCTACATGGATGGTGCAGTATATTCAGCGAATGTAACTGCTAAAAAAATAAATGCCGGCAGGCAGGGTTGACAAGAACGCGTCCCTACTCCACGCAACTTGCGTTAGGGTGGAATTTCTAACACCCGAGATCATTGCATAAGTGTATCTACCAAGACCTCCCTTTTCCTTCTATTGGGTTTGATTTTTAATGCCTATTTTTATCTAATTTACAATGAAAAATCTAACATACAAATCAAAGACCGACATAATTAATTTAAACAAACATGAATAAAACATTAGTTTTTCTGATATTTTCACTTTTGTCCTTGTATTCATTTGGGCAAAATGAAAAAGATATGTCCTTCAAATTTTCAATAACGCCTGAACTGCAGAAATCATTT
>JBDNHN010000416.1:0-8933 GCA_041688725.1 Gillisia sp. | reverse complement strand
TTGCGAGAATGGAAGCCGCTGCGATGTTCATATATTTCCCATCGCCTTGAACAATACACAAATGGGGAATATTTTTATAGGCTTTAAAACGGTTTCCGTCCACCAGAATATGTGTCGGAATCAGTTTTAAGTCGTCTATGCACTGGTGCATGGCCAGGATAGAGGCATTTAAAATGTTAATATCATCTATTTTAACATTGTCAATAAACCTCACCGAATAGCCAAGAGCTTCTTTTTCAATTATTTTTTTTAAAAGTTTTCTGTTTGAGCTGGTGACAATTTTTGAATCGTTTAAGAGCACGTTTTTAAAACGCTTTGGGAGTATCACGGCCGCAGCGGTAACAGGTCCTGCGAGACATCCGCGACCGGCCTCGTCGGTACCGGCTTCCATTCCTTTTTTTATATAAGAGTTTAATAACATAAGATTATTTTAACATTTTATAAGCAACCTACGCAACCTTTTCATAGTTAAGGCATCTAAATGTAAACGTAGTGTTAATAATTTGTGCATTAAGGTTCATAATAAATTAGGTATATTAAGATTTTATTGTGATTTTTGACGCAAGCTAATTCAAAACAACAAAATAATGAGAAAAAGATTACATGGATTTCTAACGCTGTTCCTTGCGTTGGTCGTGCAATTAAGTTTTGCACAGGTAAGTTCCGTTACGGGTACTGTAACGGATGAGGAAGGCATGTCCGTTCCAGGAGTTAACGTTATTGTTCAAGGAACAAATAATGGTACTCAAACAGATTTTGATGGTAATTACAGTATTAATACTGCATCAGGTCAAATTTTAGTTTATAGTTATGTAGGATTTGCTACTCAAAGAATTACAGTTGGTGATTCAAACAACATAAACGTAACCTTGGCTGTGGATGCTGCAGCACTAGATGAAGTTATTGTAGTTGGGTATGGTACTTCTACTAAACAAGCTTTTGCTGGAACAGCAACAACAATAGCTGCTGAAAACTTAGAGGTTAAATCGGTTTCAAATATTACTCAAGCCCTTGCTGGGGAAGTTGCGGGTGTAAATGTTATCAACAATTCAGGGCAACCAGGCTCAACATCTACAATTAGAATTAGAGGGTATGGTTCTGTAAATGGTAATCGCTCACCATTATACGTATTGGATGGTGTTCCTTTAGCCAGTGGAGATCCAACTAGTACGTTTGCAACTAATATGATTCAAGCAACTCTGAATTCGATTAATCCTGCAGATATCAAGAGCACAACTATTCTAAAAGATGCATCTGCAACCGCAATTTATGGTTCTAGAGGGGCAAATGGGGTAGTTTTAATTACAACCAAAAAAGGTGGTTCTGGTGAAGATTACATCGAAATAGATGTGAAAACTGGGGTGAATGACCAATTAATTCCAAGATATGATGTGATAACTTCTCCCGAAGAATATATCCCATATGTTTGGGAAGGGATTTATAACCGCGGCGTTCTAGAAGGCTCTGCAAATCCAGTTCAATTAGCAAACACCACCTTATTTTCAGATAACAACGTTCCAGCTGGATATAACCTGTGGAATGTTGCCGATGGAGGAGAACTAATTAATCCAGAGACACGTATGGTTCGTGATGGTGTAACTAGAAAATATGATCCACAAAGATTTGCAGATTTATCTTTCGATTCTGCAATTAGAACTGAAACCAACGTAAGATTTGGTGGTGGAAATGAGAAAACTTCTTACTTTACTTCTTTTGGTTATTTAAACGATGATGGTTATTCAATTAAATCTGGATACGATAGATATACAACACGTTTAAATGTTTCCTCTCAAGTAAAAAAATGGCTTAACATTGGGGCAAATATTGGTTATGCTTATTCTGAGACATTAAATAACGGACAAACTGATGGTTCTGAAAATTTATTTGAATTTGCAGATAAGATGGCTCCAATTTTTCCTGTATTCTTAAGAGATGATAATGGTCAATTGGTTCCAGATCCTATTTTTGGTGGAAATCAATACGATTATGGAACTGATTCTAACTTCCGTGCGCGTCCTAATGCAAACAACTTGAATCCTATCGCGTCTGCACTATATGACTTAGATGAAAGAAAAAGACACGAAATGAATGGTAACTTCTCTTTAAATATTGATATTACAGATCATTTATCTTTCGAAACTCGTTTTGGAGCTCAATATTTTATGAATAGAAGAAAAGATTTTAGAAATCCATTTTATGGTGGAGGAAGTTCTAATGGTGGTGATCTAGGTACTACAGATACTGAAAGTTTAACTACTAACTTTTTGCAATTGCTTAGATACGAGAATCAATATGGGGATCATTCTTTAGAAATTCTTGCGGCACATGAAAGTAATGAATTCGAAATATCTTTTGCTACTCAGTATAAAGGAAGATCTGTAAGTCCAAATATACTTGAACTAAATAATTTTGTTGAAAATTTAAGTGATCCAACAGGGTTCATCGAAGGTCGTTCGTTAGACTCATATTTTGCACAAATAAACTACGACTTTAATAATAAATATTATCTAACAGGTTCTGTGCGTCGTGATGGATCTTCAAGATTTGTGAATGATAAATGGGGAACTTTTGGTTCCGTTGGAGCTGCATGGGTGCTATCTAATGAAGATTTTTTATATGGAAATAATATCTTCACTTTCTTAAAACTTAAAGCCTCTTACGGTATCACTGGAGATGAGGCCGGAGTTGGATATTATGCAGGATATGATACTTTTAATTTAGGTTTTTTAGCAGGGGGAATTTCAATATCTGCTAGAGATAATGGAAACCCAGATCTTACATGGGAAACTTCCAAAATGTTTCAAACTGGGGTTGAATTCAGTTTAAGTAAATATGTAGATGGTTCTGTAGATTATTACATTAAAAACACAGATAATCTTATTTTCGATCGTAGAGTAGGGCCGTCTCAAGGGATAGCGTTAATTACTGTTAATGATGGGGAATTACGTAATGCAGGTTTAGAGGTTAACTTAACGGGACACCTTATTAAAACAAACGATTTCTCACTAGATCTTAATATAAACGGGGAATTTGCACAAAACGAAATAATTACAATGCCTCTTGAACCTTCTACCGGAGAGAACAGAATTGTAGATACATCTGCAGATCCTTACGCTTATTCGAAAGGAAGTTCTATATATGATTTTTACATGAGAGAATATGCAGGGGTAGATCCCGCTAGTGGAGCTCCATTATGGTATCAATATTTTAATGATTCAAATTCGAATGGGTTATTTGATGGCGATGACGAAGCTATTCCTTCTTTAACTCAATATTTATCTGATAATCCAGATGCTATCGTAGAGCGTCAAATCACTAATACTTATTCTGATGCTACCGATAAATATGTTGGAAAATCTGCCATTCCAGATGTGCGTGGTGGAATTCGTTTAGGAGGAACTTTTAAGAATTTTAATTTCTCTACTCAGTTTATTTATAGTCTTGGTGGATATGCATACGATTATCAGTATGCTGAATTAATGAGTGATCGTTTTGGAGCTGCGGGTAACAATTATCACAAAGACATCGCTAATAGATGGCAATTTCCTGGGGATATTACAGATGTTCCTCGTTTAGCTGATGCATCAGATCAAAATGCTACTTCAACATCAACTCGTTTCTTAACTAGTACAGATTACCTATCACTTAACAATGCTTTAATAGGATATACTTTATCTGGAAAAGTACTAGGTGGTGATATTGATAATTTGAATATCTTTGTATCTGGTGATAATTTATTTGTGAAAACTGCTAGAGATGGATTTCTTCCAAGCACGAGTGAATCAGGGAACTCTGGTCGACAGTTATATGCACCACTTACTACAATAACTTTGGGAGTAAGAGTAAAACTTTAAAAAAAACTATGAAAAATTTAATTAAATTAACAGGAATTGCATCTTTACTCTTTTTGGGAGTAGGTTGTAGCGAGGATTTCTTAGAAAAGGATCCCTCTGAGTTTCTAACTACAGATCAAATTTCTCAAGCTGCCGAGAAAAATCCTGATGTTGTTAGAGGAACAATGACCGGTATTTATGCATTGACATTTGAGAGATTTACCGGTGGAACAGAATCTCATACTGATTTTGGTCAAAAAGGATATGATATTTTTGGTGATATGTTAACTGGAGATATGGCTTTAACTGTAAGTACCTACGGATGGTATCGTGCGGATATTACAGAATTTAAGGCGCCTTTGGATTTTACTAACAACAGTAACTATCAAGTGTGGAGGTATTATTATAGAATAATCCGTTCTACCAATACCGTAATTACTGCTTTAGGTGGAAATGATGCTATTCCTGATCTAGATGAAAATAAATTTATCTTAGGTCAAGCAAAGGCAATGAGAGCACATTCTTATTTCTATTTAACTCAGTATTTTGCTAAAGACTTTAATCCTTCTGCTGAAATATTACCTATTTATGATGATCTTCTTGATCAGAATGGACCTAAAGTGGCTACTTCTGTAATCTATGATCTTATGGAAAGTGATTTAACTTCTGCAATTTCGTTATTGGATGGCTTTGAAAGAATCGGAAAAAATGAAATTAATAAATCTGTAGCTCAGGGAATCTTGGCTTACGTATATGCCTCAAGAGGAGATAAATGGCAAGAAGTTTACGAGCTTACAAATGATGTAATTACTGGAGGTGGATTTCCTTTAACAAGTAGAGCTGAAGTTACTGGTGGTTTTAACGATTTAAACACTCCTAGTTGGATGTGGGGAATAGATCTTACAATAGCTGCCGATTTAGGTTTGGTATCATGGTGGGGTCAAGTAGATCAATATACTTACAGTTATGCTTGGGCGGGTGATGCTAAAGCAATAGATTCTGATTTATATGCTCAAATTTCTGATGTGGATGCGCGAAAGGCTCAATTCGAAGCTCCTACTGGTGCTTATATAGATTTAATGCCAAGGAACAAATTTTATGATCCTGCGAAACAGATAGCTGGTCAAACCACGGTAATTACAGATTATGTGTATATGAGAGTAGATGAGATGTATCTTCTTAATGCGGAAGCTGCTACTTATGCAGGAAAGGATGCTGTTGCTCCTCTAAAAGCCTTATTAGATAAAAGGTTGGATGATACCTCTTATATAGATGCTCTTGGTGGGCAAGCTCTTAAGGATGAAATCTATCTTCAAACAAGGATTGAGTTATGGGGTGAAGGAAAAAGCTATTTGGCTATGAAAAGAAATAAAGCTACAATTGTGAGAGGCGCAAATCACCTTTCTTTTGTTGGTGTTCCAATACCTTATAATGATGAGAGATTAACTTTTGAAATTCCTGAATCTGAAATTCAAAACAACCCTCTTATTAGTACTCAAAATGACTAATTATCTAAAATTTTTATAATATGAAAAAATATTTATTATTATTAACTGTTATACTTTCAACGGTTTTATTCGTTGGTTGTCAGTACGAGGATGATATATCAGAGCCTAATTATGTTAGCCTGGCTTTTAAACCAGGTGGTGCCAATGTTGGTGTGGAAATAGATGGTTCTTCAACTTACGATGTAAAGGTTTATTCTGCTAATATTACGAATGCGGATAGACAATTCACCGTGAATGTAGATGCTTCTTCAACCTTAAGTTCTGAAGGTTATACAGTTCCTGCAACCGTTACTATTCCAGGAGGCACTAATGAAGGTGTTTTTAATGTTCAGGTTTCAGATGTAAATCTTGGTGTAACAGGTAAAACTTTACAGTTAAGTTTACAGAGCGAACCTGATTTATCTGTTGGTAAACCATTTAAAATTAATGTAGCTCGTACGTGTGTTGGGAAAGAGTTTGTTGTTGATTTTGTCTTTGATGGATATGCAAGTGAAACTAGCTGGTCTTTAACTGATGATACTGGAGCTGTGCTTGTTGAAGAAGGAGGATACAGTGATGATACGCCTACTGCTTCAAAATCTCTTTGTTTAAGTCCAGGTACTTATACTTTTACTGTGAAAGATGCTTATGGGGATGGACTAACCTATCCAAACTTAGGCTCTGTAACCTTATCCTATGCTGGAAATGAACTTGCAGTTATTCCAGGTGATTTTGGAGCGGAAGCAAGTGTGGAAGTCTCGTTTTAAAAATTAAAAATTTATATTTTATAAAGGTGATTTGATTTATTCAAATCACCTTTTTTTTCGGGTAAATCTCATAGAGGCTTCCCTTATCTGGTGAATGTCTAAAATTTTCAAAAACTTGTTTTTTAAAAATGCTCTATAGGCTTCCCTCGGAGAAATTATTTTATAATTATGAGGATTAAATTTATTATTATACTGTTTGCTATTAGCTTTTCTTCCTGTCAAAGTGATGATTTTCAATCGGAAAATGGAACAGAAGAAGAAAAGGAAGAAGTGATTGTAGATACCGTGGCTACAGATATTGCTGGCAATGTCTTAATTTATAAACAAGACAAAGTTCAGGATGGGTATGTTTTAGTTAATGATGCCTCAAATAACCGAGTTTATTTAATGGAGAAAAAGGAATCTGAAATTTTATTCGAATGGAATCTTCCTTCTGGTATTGGCAATGATGCAGAACTACTGGAGAATGGCAATCTTTTGGTTGCTTTAATGGTGGATGATCCTTCATACACTTTTGGAGGATACGGCGGGAGATTGGCTATTGTTGATCCTTCTGGAAATCTAATCTGGGATTATATTTATTCAGATGAAATAAGTTTAGCTCATCACGATTTAGAAATGCTGCCAAATGGTAATATATTGTTCCTTGCATGGGAAAAAAAGGAGAAGGAAGAACTTTTAGCACACGGTTATGCAGGGGAAGATGAAAAAATTTATATTGAAAAGTTGTTAGAGATAAATCCTGTAAACAATGAAATTGTTTGGGAGTGGAATTCGTGGGATCATATTGTACAAGATGTAAATCCAAATGTTTTGAATTATGGTAGTGTTGCCGATAATCCATCCCTCATTGATATTAATTATAAGGACATTTTGAAAGAAGGATCTTATATGGGTGATATTATGCATGCTAATGGATTGGAATATGATGAAGCTAGGGATTTAATTTATTTAAGCGTGAATTATTTTAGTGAAATTTGGATAATTGATCACAGTACAACTGCTATAGAATCTGCATCCAGTTTTGGGGGAAATCAAAATGTTGGCGGAGATTTGGTTTATCGCTTTGGAAATCCAGAAGCATATAAAAACAACAAAAGTGAACGAATGTTTTTTCATAA
Source organism: Gillisia sp. (assembly GCA_041688725.1). Lineage (GTDB taxonomy): Bacteria > Bacteroidota > Bacteroidia > Flavobacteriales > Flavobacteriaceae > Gillisia. The sequence goes on along the minus strand of JBDNHN010000416.1, from coordinate 1,725 downwards.
TCATAACCCTAATTTAGTTCCTGGCAGTGAAAGTCTTTTAGTTTTTTCAAATGGAATTCCGTCCAATAATGCACATTCTAATGTGTATGAATTAAAAATCCCCGATTCTTTTAGGCTGCTAAAGGATCAAAAAAATGAGTTAGATGTTATTTGGAGTTTCACTGATGAAAATTTATTTTCCGCAAAAGTGTCTGGTGCTTATCGGCTACCTAATGGGAATACATTAATTACAGAAGGCACTAGTGGATATTGGGAAGTAACATCTTCTAAAGAAGTGGTTTGGAAATTTGAGGGTGCTGGATTTTTTTGGAGAGGTTACCCTTATGAAAAGACTAGCAATGGAATTATCAATCTTGGATTTTAAGAAACAGAATCTAATATTTAACCACCCAAATAGGGTGGTTTTTTTGTTTTAATAAATTTCTGTTGTCTTGAAGGAATTATTATACTTTTGCTTTACATTTAGATTTGCATGAAAAAACTTATTATTTTATTTTTTTTAACTTTGACTACTTTGTCTTTTGGGCAAAGGAAACTTGGATTGTCGGGCAGAGGATCCCAAGAAGATGATAAGATTAGTAAAACGGCAAAAAAAGACACTCTCGCAAAACCATCCATCACAGCCTATAAGATTTTTTCTATCTCTGGAGATTCAACTTACGTAGATACGACACTCACAATTCAAAAAGATTATAAATTCAATTACCTCAGAAAAGATAACTTTGAATTGTTGCCTTTTAACAATATCGGGCAAACCTATAATTCTCTGGCTTATAACTTAAAGGGGGAAGAACTTATCCCCGAGTTTGGCGCAAGGGCAAGACATTTTAATTTTATGGAAGCCCGGGATATCCTATATTACGAAGTTCCCACGCCTTTAACCGAACTGTATTTTAAAACGGTTCCGGAGCAGGGGCAAAACCTGGATGCGTTTTTTACAATCAATACTTCAGAAAGAATTAATTTTTCAATAGCCTATAAAGGTTTGCGTTCCCTTGGAAAATATCAAAACAGCCTTACAAGTACAGGTAATTTCAGAGCGACCTTAAATTATAGCACCTTAAATAAAAGATACCGTTTAAAAACTCATTTTGTCTCTCAGGATCTCCTGAACAGGGAAAATGGCGGGTTAAATGAACAGGCGTTACAGCAATATATTAGCAAAGAACCCGAATTTGAAGACAGATCGCTTTTGGAGGGTAAATTTGAAAATGCCGAAAATGTTCTGTTTGGCAAGCGTTTCTATTTAAATCAGGAATTTGATATTGTGCAGGGCACCCAAAATAAAGTTACCCTAAAGCATGTGCTTGATTTTAGCGATAAAAAATATATTTTTCGTCAGGACGCACCGGTAGAGTTTTTTGGAGAGTCGTTTCGCAACAGCAACTTGCGGGACGAGGTAAAGCTTAGACATATTAACAACGTGGCTGCCCTTTCTTTTCAAAACCCCACCCTCGGAAAATTAAACGGAAAGGCAGGAATCTCACATTATAACTACGGCTATAATTCTCTGCTGTTTTTAGAAGATCAGGACATCACAAATAGATTTGTCGGTGAAAACTATTCCGTTGGAGCCGAATATTCCAATAACTTTGGTCCCCTGGAACTTTTTGGAGATGCAATGGTCAATCTAGTTGGCGATTATTCCGGTCATTATCTCACCGCAGGAGTAAGATATCGGTTAAATGAAGACAGCTATTTCAGTGCGGGGATCAACAGCAATGA
>JBDNHN010000052.1:0-3491 GCA_041688725.1 Gillisia sp. | reverse complement strand
TTGTAATACACCATACGGTAATCCTGGTGTGGCCTTATATAATATTGATGCCAGGGTTGGTAAACATAGTGTGAATTATATTGATTTATGGAACCAATGTACCTGATAGGTTGATTGAATCGATTGTAACGAACGTGCATATTGCCCACTCTCACAATGTTACCGTGACTGTTATAATTTATATAAACATTACCGGCCTGGATGATTCTTCCGTAATAATCATAATAAACAGGAACATCTTCTATTTGAATAACAGCTCCGTAATCATCATATTGAACATAGAGATCGTAGTTATATCCTGAATTATAGCTGATGTTTTCTCTAGGGGAACTAATATAATTACCGGAATGTCCGTTAAATTGTGGATTGTAATAAAAATCGAACTCCCCGTTTGTATAAACTGCAAATTCTACATCTCCTTCCACAAAAATAAAGGCTTCACCATAATTATAAGGGATGAAGTTAATTGTTTTATCTGAATTTGCTGAAGCAGACCATCCAATAAAGAACAAGGCAACTATATATGTCAGATTTTTCATGAGGTGAGTTTTTTTTTGTACTTAACTGAATTGATTTTAATAGGTTAAGGACTCTATATCAAAAGCAAACTACGTGCCAAAACCTGAATTTATAACTTTTGGAATTATAGGCCTTGCCGGACATATTTCGAAATAAGTATAACTTATTTTATATCAATAGGTTGCAATTATATAAAATAGTTTTTCACATCAATTTTTCCTTTAAATACGGCGAAGTATAAGACGTCTTATTTTTCGCGACTTCCTCAGGAGTTCCGTTTGCTATTAAATAACCTCCGTTTTCTCCGCCCTCAAGCCCAAGGTCTATTATATGATCGGCACATTTCACCAATTCCATATTGTGTTCTATCACAATTACCGAATGTCCTTTTTCAATTAAGGCATTAAATGACTTCAGTAATTTCTGAATATCATGAAAATGAAGTCCGGTGGTTGGTTCGTCAAAAATGAATAAAACCTTGTCTTTTGTAATTCCTTTAACAAGAAAGGAGGCCAGTTTTATACGTTGCGCTTCCCCGCCCGATAGCGTAGAGGAACTTTGTCCCAACTGTACATATCCTAATCCAACATCCTGAAGAGGTTTCAGTTTGTTAGTGATCTTTTTTTCTCCATTAACCTCAAAAAATTCAATGGCTTCGTCTATTGTCATTTTGAGAATATTGTCTATATTTTTTTCGGCAAACTTAACCTCAAGCACCTCTTTTTTAAAGCGTTTTCCATTACAGATTTCACATTCCAGATGTACATCGGCCATAAACTGCATCTCGATGGTCACTTCGCCTTCACCTTTACAGGTTTCACATCTACCACCCTCGACATTAAAAGAGAAATGTTTGGGTCTGTAGCCACGAATATCAGACAATTTTTGATTTGCGTATAGATTTCTTATATCATCGTAAGCCTTGATATAAGTCACGGGATTGGATCTTGAAGAACGTCCAATAGGATTTTGATCTACAAATTCTAATGAGGCGGTATTTTTGAAATTCCCTTCTAACCTGGTAAATTGTCCCGCTTTTTCTCCGTAGCCTCCAATTTCTTTTAAAAGCGCCGGATATAATATTTTTTTGACCAGGGTGCTTTTTCCGCTTCCGGAAACTCCTGTAACCGCTGTAAAAACCCCCAACGGAAATTTCACATCTATATTTTTAAGGTTGTTTTCCCTCGCGCCGAAGATCTGGACATATTGGTTTGAAATCCTGCGCTTTTTAGGGACTTCAATGCGCATAGTATTATTCAAATATTTAGCGGTTAAAGAATTGGATTTTAGGATCTGTTTAAAGTTTCCAACAGCAACTACTTCCCCTCCGTGAATCCCGGCTTCTGGCCCAATATCAATAATTTCATCAGCGGCTTTCATAATGTCTTCATCGTGTTCCACTACAATTACAGTATTTCCAAGATCCCGCAGATTTTTTAATACTTCAATCAGTCTTTTAGTATCTCTTGGATGCAATCCAATGGATGGCTCATCCAAAATATACATGGAACCCACTAAACTGCTTCCAAGAGAAGTTGCCAAATTAATGCGTTGGGATTCCCCGCCGGATAAGGTGTTGGATTTCCTGTTCAGTGTGAGATAATCCAAGCCTACATTTGATAGATACTGCAATCTATTGTCAATTTCGGTTAACAGTCGTTTTGCGATATGGGCATCGTATACATTTAACTTTAACTCCTCAAAAAACACACGGATCTTATCTAAAGGTTTTTCAACCAAATCTGTAATAGTGGCTCCGCCAATTTTTATATAATTGACTTCCGGCCTCAGGCGTTTTCCTTTACACATGGAACATTTGGTTTTCCCGCGATATCGGGAAAGCATAACCCGGTTTTGAATCTTGTATGCTTTGGATTCCAGATATTCAAAGAATTGCTTAAGGCCCTCAAAATATTCATTTCCTGTCCAGACCAATTCCTTTTGCGCTTCGGTAAGTTCAAAATATGGTTTATGTATAGGAAAATCGAATTTATGCGAATTGTTGACCAATTGATCCCGGTACCAACTCATACTTTCACCGCGCCAGGGAAAAATGGCATTTTCATAAACAGAAAGCCCGGTGTTCGGAATTACCAAATCCTGGTCTATTCCAATTACATCTCCATATCCTTCACATTGAGGACAGGCCCCATAAGGATTATTAAAACTAAAAAGGTGTACGTTGGGTTCTAAGAAAGAGATGCCGTCCAATTCAAATTTATTGCTGAAGTGCCTCAATTTATTATCTGAAAGACTTTCGATATACAATTCTCCTTTTCCTTCAAAAAATGCGGTCTGAGTGGCATCGGCTAAACGATTATAAAAATCTTCATCATCTTTTGTCACTATTCGGTCCACTACCAGGGAAACGTCCTTCAGTTTTAATTTTGCAAGATCGGCTTCATCAATTCTCACCACCTTATCTTTTGCCTTGATCCTGCTATATCCTTGTTGCAACAACACTTTCAGCTTTTCTTCAAGATTGCGCCCCTTTTCTATATAAACAGGAGCGAGCAACAGCAGTTTTTCCCCTTCAGCAAAAGTTTTAATGAAAGAGGTCACATCGCTCACCGTATCCTTTTTAACTTCATTTCCCGAAACAGGGGAGTAGGTTTTTCCAATTCTTGCAAAAAGCAATTTCAGGTAATCATAAATTTCAGTTGAAGTACCAACAGTGGAACGCGGATTGGTAGAATTAACTTTTTGTTCAATGGCAATGGCAGGGGAAATACCTTTAATATAATCCACTTTAGGCTTGTTTAAACGACCTAAAAACTGGCGGGCATAGGAAGATAAACTTTCCACATATCGGCGTTGCCCTTCAGCGTATAGGGTATCAAAAGCCAAACTGGATTTTCCCGATCCGGAAAGCCCGGTTATAACCACCAATTTATTCCGCGGAATTACAACATCAATATTTTTTAAATTGTGAAGTTTAGCACCTTTAATAATTATATTTTCCTTTGGATTTA
>JBDNHN010000415.1:0-3250 GCA_041688725.1 Gillisia sp. | reverse complement strand
GCTATTCTCATCTATTAAGTATTCAATTAAATCTGCAGAATAAAAAGGTGTTGAATCATTGAGTTCATAAAAGGCAGTCTCCTCAATTTTGAGATACTGCCTGTTATCTACCCAGCCTTCACAGGAATCGGATGCAATTCGTATCCGGCTCCATTTTCCCCGTTCTTCAAGAATTTTAAAATGTTCACCATATAAAAGTTGGGTAACCATTTCAGTGGCATCCTCGGGTTGTAAACGAACCGGTACGATGCTAAGATTGCATATTCCGTATTGCATCAAAAAAAGATTGCCAAAATTAAACTAGTCTCTTTCAATAATTATTGCTGAAGCGCCACCACCACCATTACAAATAGAAGCTGCGCCTATTTTAGCATTGTTTTGTTCCAATACGTTTAAAAGAGTAATTATAATTCTAACTCCTGAACATCCCAGCGGGTGTCCTAAAGAAACAGCGCCACCATTCACATTCACATTTTTATCAGTTAATCCCAATAATTTCATATTGGCTAAACCCACCACGGAAAATGCTTCATTAAATTCAAAAAAGTTCACATCATCTTTGGTAATTCCAGCTTTTTCCAAAGCTTTAGGAATTGCTTTGGATGGAGAAGTTGTAAACCATTCCGGAGCTTGAGACGCATCTGCAAAACTCTTGATGCTTGCCAATACTTTTAATCCTAATTCATTTGCTTTTTCCCGGCTCATTAAGATAAGAGCTCCGGCACCATCGTTTATTGTAGAAGAGTTGGCAGCGGTTGCTGTGCCATCTTTTGAAAATGCGGGTCGTAAAGAAGGGATTTTATCTAAAAATATATTTTTAAACTCTTCATCCTCTTTAATTATTACTGGCTCACCTTTTCTTTGTGGAACTTCCACGGGAACTACTTCATTGTCAAATTTTCCTTCTTTCCAGGCTTTTTCAGAACGTTTATAAGATTGAATTGCAAAGGCATCCTGATCTTCACGCGAAAAATTGTGCTCATTGGCACATAGATCGGCACAAACCCCCATTGCATTATTGTCATAAGCATCTACCAATCCATCTTTCTGGAGCCCGTCAATCATTGTTGCAGGCCCAAATTTTTGCCCACCTCTAAGATATAAATAATGAGGTGCTAAGCTCATATTTTCCATTCCACCGGCTACAACAATTTCGGCATCACCCAGCATAATTGCCTGCGCGCCTTGCATAACCGATTTCATCCCGCTTGCACAAACTTTATTTATGGTAGTACAGGGAACTGTATCCGGAATTCCCGCACCAAGGGAAGCTTGTTTTGCAGGAGCCTGCCCAACCCCGGCCTGAATCACATTTCCCATTAAAACTTCATCTACCATTTCTGGTTTTAAATTTATTTTATTTAAAGCCCCAAGAATGGCAATAGAACCTAATTTTGTCGCTGGCACTTTTGATAAACCTCCTAAAAAACTGCCTATCGGAGTCCGTGCGGCACTTACAATTACAACTTCTTTCATAACCTTTTGTTTTGAATTTATCTTATTGCGAATTTAGTGATTTTATAAAGAACAAACCAAGATTCCAATCACCCGATGTTTTTTATTACATTTGGAAAATATTAGGTAAGTAAATGAAGAATATTATTAACAATTTCTATAAAAACCAAGCATTATTCTACAAGATTTGCTTGTTTATACTAACTGCCGTGGTTATTGTTTACCTCCTTCCAAAAAGCGGAAAATTTAAATATGAAATCACAAAAGGTAAACCATGGCAATATGAAAATTTATACGCCCCTTTTGATTTTGCAATTTTAAAAACCAATGAAGAAATTGTTAAAGAAAAGGATCAAATCATCTCCAACCATATCCCTTACTATAATTTTGATGAGAATATTGTAAAAAAGGTAAAAACTGAAGCTCCGGAACAAATAAACAAGATATTTTCTGATAGTACCTTGAAACGGAAAAGAAAGGTACTTTTAACTTTTGCAGAGGAAACTTTAAATTCCCTTTATCAATTTGGGGTGCTTGAGGAAGGGAGAAGATCAGAACCCAACAGGTTAGTTTATTTAAAAAAGGGGAATGTTGCAATTGAAGTCGATTATGGTAATATTTTCACTCAAGATGAAATTCGCCCATTCTTAAACGATAAAATAAATCAAAATAATCTTAAATCTTTAGAACCTGAACTACTCGAACTCTTTTATAATATTATTGAACCCAATGTAACCTTTGATGATGTCCTTACCCAAAAAGAACTCGATGACAATCTTAAATCCATTTCCTATACTCGTGGGAGCATAGAACGGGGGACTATAATTATTTCAAGGGGAGAAATTGTTGAGGGTAAAAAACTGGATATATTAAATTCCCTTAAAACCGAATTTGAATCTCAGGTATGGAGTGCCTCCAGTTATAATTGGCTCCTATTTGGTTATAGTTTGCTGGTAGGACTTGCCCTATTGATGCTGCTCCTTTTTATTAGAAAATACAGAAGGGATATCTACGCAAATAATGTTAAAGTCACATTTATATTTTTCAACATTTTATTGATGATATTTCTCACCACTTTGGTCGTAAAATTTGAACCGAAGTACGTATACATCGTTCCCTTGTGTATTTTACCGCTAACCTTAAAGGCATTTTTTGATTCGCGTTTAGGGCTTTTTACTCATGTAATCACAGTTTTAATATTGGGTTTTGTTGTACCAAACAGTTATGAATATATGTTCCTACAAATAACTGCAGGTATCGTCACAATTTTAACCGTTTCCGAATTATACAAAAGGGCCAGCTTGTTTATTTCGGTAGGTCAAATTACCTTTGTTTATATTTTGGTATATTTTGCTTTTACGGTAATTCAGGAAGGCAATATTCAGGATTTAGATATGGAAATGTTCCTGTCATTTATCCTTGGAGGTTTAGCCACACTTTTTGTGCAACCGATCATTTATATTTATGAAAAACTTTTCGGCCTGGTTTCAGATATGTCGCTATTGGAACTTTCAGATACCAATTCAAAATTGTTGAAAGAACTTTCCGAAAAAGCTCCGGGTACCTTTCACCATTCTTTAAATGTAGCTAATCTGGCAGAAGCCTCTGCAAATGAAATTGGAGCGAATACCATGATGGTTAGGGTAGGAGCACTCTACCACGATATTGGTAAAATGGAGAATCCTACTTACTTTTCAGAAAATCAAGCAAGCTCGGTAAATTCTCATGACGAACTTTCTCCAAAAGAAAGTGCAGAAATTATTATTGGGCATGTAATAAAGGGGATTGAAATTGC
>JBDNHN010000414.1:0-2615 GCA_041688725.1 Gillisia sp. | reverse complement strand
ACAACAACCGTTTTTTGTGTAGCATAATAGTGAGGATCATTGTAATAATGATCCACTTTTTGCAGGTCTTCCCCGGGAATGTTAAGGTAATTGGGGATGTCATAAAAACCTGTGGCAACAACAATATTTTTTGTGGAGTAGGTGTTTTTCGTTGTAGTGACCAAATGGGAATTATTTTCTGATCTTACCGCGGTCACCTTTTCAAATAAATGGATGTTCAACTTATTTGAAGTGGTAATCCTGCGATAGTATTCCAAAGCCTCGGCTTTTCTCGGTTTCGGATTATTGCTGATAAAAGGAATATTATCCAATTCCAGTTTATCTGAAGTTGAGAAAAATGTCATATTGGAAGGGTAGTGGTAAAGCGAATTTACCAGGCAACCTTTTTCCAAAATAAGATAAGACAAATTGCTTTTTTCAGCTTCCAGGGCGCAGGCAATTCCAATAGGGCCGCCACCAATTATTATAAGATCGTAATCCGTATTATGAGTTTGCAATTTTTTTGAGTCCTTTAATTGTTTCTAATTGATTCTTAGCTTTAAAAACGTAACTCCCTGCCACTAAAACATCAGCACCTGCTTTTACGAGTTTTTCCGCGTTTTTATCGGTGACCCCTCCATCTACTTCAATTAAAGCAGATGAGCTGTGGTTTACGATCATTTCTTTTAATTGTCGAACCTTAGAGTATGTGTTTTCAATAAAGCTTTGTCCGCCAAAACCGGGATTTACGCTCATCACCAAAACTAAGTCGAGATCTTTGATCACATCTTTCAACAAATCTACATTTGTATGCGGATTGATGGCCACTCCGGCTTTCATTCCTTCGGCTTTAATGGCCTGAATTGTCCTGTGTAAATGTGTGCAGGCTTCATAGTGAACGGTTAAAATATTGGAACCCAGATCTGCAAATTCCTTAATATACCTATCCGGATCAATAATCATCAAATGTACATCTACGGTTTTTTTTGCGTGTTTTACAATAGCCTTTAAAACCGGCATTCCGTAAGAGATATTCGGCACAAAAACCCCGTCCATGATATCTATGTGAAACCAATCGGCTTCACTTTTATTGATCATTTCTATGTCTCGCTGTAGGTTAGCGAAATCGGCGGCCAGAACCGAAGGAGCAATTAATTTAGAATTCATAGTTGTTTTTGTTTTTTGCAAAAATACGAATTCCCGTGGCAAACTGCCTATCAGAAAAAAATTTGTTGAAACAAGAACAGGGGAACAAGAGGAATGATTATAGTAAACAGAAAATAGAGGAAAGCGGAGAGACTGAAAAAACAAAAAGTTGGAAGCACGAAATAAAAAAAGATAATAGGAAAGAGAAAAAAGTATGGTGCAAATGGCACCCCAATAATTTATTTGTGCATCTGCCGGCAGGTTTTCGGTTATTTTTTTGAGATTATACTTTTGAAATGAGCATAACGAAAACATGATACAAACACCGATGAAGATATGCGAATTACATATGACTTATAAAAAACAATAAGAATCTACATATGAAATAAAAACTCCAATTTAATGAATACTAACTTTAGAACGTATTATTTCTATTAAGCGCATAAATTCGATTCGAATAAATCGATGAAAATATCGTAAATTTGCATTGAAAAATCATCTAAAAATTTATGATTGAGAAGTTGAACATAGTGAAGCAACGCTTTGATGAGGTGAATGATTTGATCATTCAGCCGGGAGTAATTTCAGATCAAAAACGTTACATAGAATTAAATAAAGAATACAAGGATTTGAGGGCACTGATGGATGTGCGTGAAAAATACATGGAACTTGTCAATAATATAAAGGAGTCTGAAGAAATTATTTCTGATGGCAGTGATCCGGAAATGACCGAAATGGCCAAACTTCAAATGGAGGAGGCTAAGAAAGAAATTCCGAAGCTGGAAGAGAAAATAAGGATGATGTTAGTTCCTAAGGATCCCGAAGACGCGAAAAATGTGGTGATGGAGATCCGTGCCGGTACAGGTGGGGATGAAGCCAGTATTTTTGCGGGTGACCTTTATAAGATGTATACAAAATATGTTGATAGCAAAGGCTGGAAAGCCGAAATTGTCGATTTTAATGAGGGTACAAGTGGTGGATTTAAAGAGATGATCTTTGAAATTACCGGAGAGGATGTTTATGGGACTTTAAAATTTGAAGCGGGTGTTCATCGTGTGCAACGTGTGCCACAAACCGAAACCCAGGGACGCGTGCATACCTCTGCCGCAACAGTTATGGTATTGCCCGAAGCTGAAGAATTTGATGTAGAAATAAATCCAAAAGAGGTTCGAATTGATTTTTTCTGTTCCTCCGGTCCTGGTGGACAATCTGTGAATACAACCTATTCTGCGGTTCGATTGACTCACATTCCTACCGGCTTGGTGGCCCAGTGTCAGGATCAAAAATCCCAGCATAAAAATAAGGAAAAAGCCTTTAAAGTATTGCGATCACGTTTGTACGATGTGGAGTTGGCCAAAAAAATGGAAGCCGATTCTGCAAAAAGAAATTCTATGGTTTCCAGTGGAGACCGTAGCGCAAAGATCAGGACTTACAATTATTCCCAAGGTCGTGTTACAGATCATCGTATCAATCTTACCCTTTATGATCTT
>JBDNHN010000413.1:0-2286 GCA_041688725.1 Gillisia sp. | reverse complement strand
GTTAAATTTAACATAATATTAAAACCATTATTTAAACTTATAAAATGTAATTTTGCACGCAACAATTAATGCTTAATTTGCTTATTCAATTTTTTACATTATCTAACTGATACCCTTTTCAGATGGCAAAAAAATTTAAACGAAGTGACAGGTCACGTCCGTATTTGAATATTCTTGAATTCATGGTTCAGGAAAAAACATTTCTAACCATAATAATAGGTGGAATTATACTTGCGGGAATATTTACAGGTAATACTCAGGCTGCAATGTGGCTTGGTTTTATTTTTGCCGCTTATGCAACGGTTGCCAATGACAGTATTCAATCCCTGGGAACCTTTATTGAAAGTAATAGAAATAAAAAATGGTGGGTATTATGGCTTTATATAGGAGGGATTTTTCTGGTAACAGTCCTCTTCAGTTATTTATATTTTGATGGAGATGTAACTTATCAACGCCTTTTAAAGGCCGATGGAAGCACAAATTATCCGCATCCTGTCAACTTTAGTTTCTTTCAAATTATAGCACCTCTATTACTGTTGATCCTCACCAGATTAAGGATGCCGGTTTCTACAACTTTTCTGATTTTAAGTGTATTTAGCGCCGATACCTCCGGAATCACCTCTGTGATATGGAAGAGTTGGACAGGTTATATCCTCGCATTTATACTGTCATTTTTGGTGTGGTATCTTTCATATAAGGCTATCAGCAAGTTTTTTAAAAGCAGAAAATTCCATAAAAGCTGGACGGCTGTTCAATGGATTGTGAGCGGAACGCTTTGGGCTGTATGGGTTATGCAGGATGGAGCAAATATTGCGGTATTCCTGCCGCGGCAATTAAACCTGTTCCAATTCTCAATATTCGCGTTTTCCATATTTTTAGGCTTAGGGCTTTTGTTTTACCTGCGAGGGGATAAAATTCAAAGAGTAGTAAGTGAAAAAATCAGGATATCTGATGTACGCGCTGCAACGCTGGTAGATTTAACTTATGTAATCCTTCTTATTTATAAGCTTTTTATAAGTACTGTACCAATGAGTACTACTTGGGTATTCCTGGGGATTATTGGCGGTAGGGAAATCGCAATAAGTCTTGCCAGAAAGAAAAAGGGCAAAAAACACCGGAAAAAGGCCGGAAGAATGATATTAAAAGATTTCGCATATGCGATGATAGGCTTGGCCGTTTCTGTTGCTTTGGCAGCCGCAGCCAATGAAAGTATCAGAGATTCTATTTTGGAATCCCTGGGAGCATTGGGTTAATTTATTGAATATAAAATAGAAAATGCGCTCCCGTTTGGGGCGCATTTTCTATTTTTATCAAAAATTAAAGATATGTTGAGAAAAATATTAGTCGCCCTTATTTTAGTAAATATGTTAATCTCGTGTAATTCTACTGAAAAAATTGCTGCCGATTTCCTCGTTTTCAATGCTGAAATATATACTGTTAACAATGATTTTGGAATTGCCGAAGCTTTTGTGGTTAAAGACGGGAAATTTTTAGAAATAGGTGTAACTGAAGCACTTCAGAAAAAATACGATTTCAAAGAAGAAATTGATGCACAGGGAAAAACCATTCTTCCGGGATTTATTGATGCCCATGCCCATTTTTATGGCTTAGGTTTACAACAGCAAAAAGTAGATCTGTCCGGTACAAATAGTTTTGAAGAAGTGGTTTTGCGAATTGTCAAATTTCAAAAATCGCACAATTCAGATTTTATTACAGGAAGGGGATGGGACCAAAATGATTGGGAAGTGAAGGAATTTCCAACAAAGGACACGCTGGATATCTTATTCCCAAACACTCCGGTTGCAGTAACCAGAATAGACGGACATGCAATTTTGGCAAACCAGGCAGCTTTGGACAAAGCAGGGATCACAGTAAAAACTCCAGCACAAGGCGGTGTTATAGAAGTTAAAGGAGGAAAACTCACTGGAATCTTAATAGACAATCCTATGAATTTGATCTTCAATGCCCAGGATGTACCTTCAATCCAGGAACAGGTTGATGCCCTGCTGGCTGCTCAAAAAATATGCTTAAGTTACGGACTCACCACCGTAGATGATGCAGGAATAGACAGAAGTACAATTCAAATAATGGATAGCCTTCACAAGCAAGGAAAATTTAAAATAAGGATATATGCTATGATAAGCAATACTCCCGAAAATTTGGATTATTATCTCAAAAATGGTCCTTTCAGAACCGAACGTTTAAATGTGCGTTCCTTTAAATTTTACGGGGACGGCGCTCTTGGTTCCAGAGGAGCTGCTTTAAAGGAACCTTATTCAGATCACC
>JBDNHN010000412.1:0-6976 GCA_041688725.1 Gillisia sp. | reverse complement strand
GGTTCGCCAAGAAGTGAGACAAACGCCGGAACAAAAAGCATAGGGAGACGTGCGTGAAAAAAACAGCCAATGTTTCTAACCTATTGATTTACAAAAGATAAATATTTTTCTTGACGGGGACAATATAGAATGTCCCCCTTGCTTTTTCCAAGGAACCCTAAAATTAGTTCAAAAAAGACTCATCTAACGTATTCTGTGGATAGGCGATACCCGGCAACTGCTAATTTGATAAAACTGTTGAATGTTACAGGTTTTACTAGTAGTATAAATGCCGTAAATGTTTTATTTTGCACCTGCCTGCTTACAGGTTCAGACCTTCCAACGGGCTGGTCAGGCGGGAGATATCTTTGTCCATCACGTGGGTGTACATCTCTGTCGTTTTCACATCGGCATGCCCCAGAAGTTCCTGAAGGATGCGAATATTGACACCATTTTCCAGCATCGTAGTTGCAAAGCTGTGCCTCAGGGTGTGACAAGTGACCCGTTTATTAATGTCGGCCCTCTTGGCGGCCAGTTTCACCGCTTTTTGTAGGCCAGATTCCATAACATGATGCCGACGTTCTTTTTTTGACCTGGGATCAATGGATCTCTTTTTTGCAGGAAAGAGGTATTGCCAGATTGACTCCTTGGCAGCATTTTTGTATTTGCGAGCCAAGGCGGAAGGGATATAGACCTCGCCTAATCCCTCTTCAAGATCGGTGTGATGTAATGCTTTGACCCGTTCCATGTGGGTTTGCAGTAAAGGGATGACCGGCGCGGCAAGAATAGTGCTCCGCCACTTATCACCCTTACCGAGAACTTTGATGCGTTTACGGTCAAAATCGATATCCTTGATTCGTAATCTGACACACTCCATAAGCCGTAACCCGGAGCCGTAGAGGAGTTTGGCCATAAGTGCATGAGTGCCATCGATATAACGGAAAAAACGTGAGACCTCTTCTGTGCTGAGGACTGTCACCGTCTTAGGTGTTTTTTTGGCGCGGATATGAGCAATTTTACCATCCAATGGTTTGTCAAGCACCTGCCGGTAAAGAAAAACGATAGCATTAAGGGCCTGCCTTTGGGTGGAAGCCGATACTTTCTGTTTGACAGCTAGATCCGAAAGAAAACGCTCCACATCTCTAGCGCCAAGATCACGGGGATGGGTTTTTCCGCCAAAGAAATGGATGAAACGCAGTATCCACTGGGAGTAAGTTTGTTCGGTGCGATAGGCATAATGGTGATAGCGCAGCACCTCGCATACTTGCTCCATTAGTTTGAGTTTCGGGTTGGGGTGGAACCTAATATTATTTTCCATGATAACTACCTTAATATCGAAATATGTGGAAAAAACAACAAGAAAACTTATATGTGGAAACTATTTTCCACTTTAGACGACATAATATAAGTATAAATGGAAAATGTCGATATCTATTACTCTTGATATCATGGAAAGTTTCCACTTATTGATAATGTTAGTGGCAAATAGAATCATCAGCAATCTTCAGTTAGCGAGGGATACAAAGGAAAAAGATGCTTGAAATAAGAAGAGGCACTGCGACAAGAAGTTATGAAAATACTTTTTTCAGAGAGTTTGCCAAAAATTTAGAAATACTGTTTGAGAAATACTCAATTGATGGTTTATTGATTGCTAACTCAATGTGCGAAGTATCGCCAAACTTGCAGATTGATTCTCTACTTATTACTGAAAATGCAATATGCTTGATTGATTTAAAAAATTTTGGTGGGGATATAATAATACCTCAACCTGACCAAAGCTTCCCAGATGGAAAATGGGTAACTCCAGAAGGAGATAGAATTAAGGGTGGTAGTCATATAAACCCTTACAAACAGCTCTTTCAGCAAAAGAAAGCATTTACATGGGTTTTTCATAATTCAGAACTTAAAACCTCTATTATTTCAAATAAAGAAAAATTAAATCCATCTCATGTAAAGAAAATTATTTGCTTCCAAAAGCCGATAAATTTAAAAGGTGGGATTCCTGGAAGAGATGAAATAGATTTTTTTATTACTGATTCAGAAAGATATCTTGAAACTATAAAAGATATTCTTGATGTAAAAGATGAAGAGGTTGAAATATCTAAAAAATCCTTTGATACATTTAAGGACGTTTTTAGGGCAGAAACATTTTATCTAACCGAACAATATAATAAACCAGAAATAGTAGAAAGCAGTTCAACTGACTTAAATTATGATGGATTGTATCCAGATCAAAAATCCGCTCTTCAAGAAATAGTAGGGTTTATTAAGTCTGACACAGAAAAAATATTTATTCTTCAAGGTACTTCATTAAGCGGTAAGTCTTACCTATTACCTTTTATAGAGGATATTGGATTTAATAACAAAATTACACAAGTTGAGTTATTTGCGTCATCAAGCAGGGTTGCTTCAAATTTATTGTCAGACAGTGATATAAAATTTAATAGTATTTATTCATATATTTATGGTGGTGGCTTACAAGATGATCAGGAGGATAAAGGCCAAGAAGAACAGACTGATGAAGATCTTGACAAGATAAAACTTGAAGTAGTTCCTTTGAAAAAAAGTGACAATGAAGATAAAGCTCTTTTCATCGTGGACGAAGCGCAATTGGTTTCTGACAACTACCACCAATCAATTGATTTAAGATTTGGATCAGGCAAGTTACTGGAAGACTTCATCAAGTTTTCTGACTTAAGCAACTCCGATAGAAAAATTATATTCATAGGTGATAGCTTTCAGCTGTCAATAGGGAAAAAGGAAGAAAGTGCTCTTAACCCTACCTATTTTGATGAGAAATACAAATTAACTACAAAAGCTTTCCAATTGGTTGATAAGGATGATGCTTCATCAATTGTCAAGCAAGCACTAATTCCAGTGAATGGAATTAGAAACAAAACCTACAATCAACTGTCTTTCGAAATATTTGATAATTTTAAAAATATAACAAGAGATGATATTTCATCCATTATTGATCAAAAGATTAAAAACAACGCTAATTTTCATCTATTAAGTTACACAAATTATGATGCACAAAAAATAAATTTATGGATGAAAAAATCTATCCTTAAAAATGGCGAAGATTTAGCAGAGCAAGATTTGGTCATTATCAATAATAATTTCAAAATAGAAGATGAAAATAATCCTTTTTCTGAGCCAAAGAAAGTTTTTAATGGACAGTTTGGAACAGTAATCAATGTTAGTAATACCATTACACCAGAACTTGTTACTCCAAAAGGAAAACAACCAATTACTATTAATTTCAGGGAAGTTAATATAGTTTTAAACGATACTGGGCATAATGCTACTATTTTAAGTCTTGAGAACTACAGGTTAAGTGATAAAGGAGAGCTTTCAGAGGATGAAATTATTGCGCTAAAAATCATATTAAATAGAGAAATTAAGGAGCAACTAAACAAGAACCCGTTCGAGCAGTCAGAAAGTCAGGAACGGCTTGTTCATTCAAAAGAACATAACAATTTATCAGACGAAATAGTAGCGTTAAAAAATAGATTGAAAAATGGTAATAGAGTAAAGACCGGGTTAGACGAGAAAGAACGACAATTAAGGAAGCTTACTAATTCCGCCAAAAAGAAACACAGGAAACATATTGAAAAAGAATTATTTAAGGATACCTCTTCCAGATACTATAAATATAAAAACTCTGCACATCTAAGATTTGGATGGGCTTTAACTGTTCATAAATCCATGTCCTATAAATGGGATGAAATCATGTTCAATGTGGATCAGGGTGAGAATAGAGGTAAAACAAACGAAGAATATTTCAAATGGATTTATACGGGGTTAACGAGGGCAAAAGAAAAAATTGAGCTGATTAATTACAAATCAATAACGCCACTGCTAAAAATTGAATTTAAAGACAGTAATAGAGGTAGTCCGACAGATAAAAAAATATATTTCATCGCCGATAAGGATGCAAAAATAGATTCATTCAGCACCTTGCAAACAAATAATTTAAAATTTCCAGATGAAAAACCAAAGTCAATATTGTTTCAACTCTATCAATTTTTAAGTAACAAACTTGAACATAAAGATATAAGCATAAAATCAATAAACCATCCTAATTATCAAGAAATATATGAATTAGAAGGTGGCAATAAGCAAATTGCCAAAGTGTCAATTTACTACAATAAAAAAGGTCATGTGAAAATACCAACCTTAATGAAGGCAGAACCAAAGCAATTTGGAGTTGAGGTTATTGAGCTGCTTACTAGGGATGATACTGGAGTTGTTGATTTTAGTTTCATAATAGACGACTGGAGAAAGAGGGTTTATGAAGATATTTATTCATCGTTAAAAGGTGATGAGTATCAAATAGCTCATATAATACAAACACCCTACAAAGACACCATTAAAATCACTCAAAATGATTCAAGCATGATTTCAGATATGTGTTTTGATGGTGACGGATTTTTTACACGTATTATTTGCACTTATCGTAGTAGTGAAGATATTTGGATTGATTTTAAAAAAATACTAAATGAACTGGGAGGCTAAAAAGTGTCCTCACTATTTGATTTTAGTAGGCATATCAGAAAATTGGCAAGTGAGAAAAAATATCAAGATGCCTTGTCTTACTTTAAGGACAATAAAAATCAGTTTAATGACAATGCAATTGCAAGTAATGAGTACTTGGTTTCTGATATGTTGTCGTGCTTAAGGCGTTCCAATTACCTTGATGCAGGTTTTACTTTTTTGAAAATTTATAATATCGAAATAAACAGCGATACCAAGGAGAGAATATTAACTGCCTATGGTTGGATTTTATGGTCAAAATATAAATCTGATAACTTAAACCAAAATAATACAGAGGAATTCAACTATCCTTTTGAAGATGAAGATGAAGATGAAGAAGAATTGTTTCCCGATGATAATGTTCATTATGAAAAAAGTGAACTTATTGAAAAAATCGTATTACTGATTCCTCTTTTATTAAGCATAAACAGCGATTTTAGCAAAACATTAACATCCAACTTATTTTCGATTGTTCTTAAAATTGAAAAAAACAAGCCATCACCTAGCTGGAAACTGATGAATGACTTTTGCAATCATTTTAAACCTGAGCAACTTAGCAAGGACTGTTCAAAAATACAGGTGGAACGTAAAGGACAACTTAGGGAAATGGAGTTGGCTTCTGATTTGGAAAATTGGTACGCATATAAAATAAAAGCACTATTCAAACTAAGTGAGTGGCAAAAATGCCTTGATCTTTCAAAAGATGCCCTTGAAGTATTGAGTAACTTCCATTACTCAAATGATGTTTGGTTTTTAAGGAGGCTTGCACTTTCAAGGAAAAAACTAGGCAATTCAGATGACACTATTAAAGAACTTGAGACGATCTTAAAAAAGAAAAATGAATGGTTTATCCAAAAGGAGTTAGCAGAACTTTATTTTGAAAAAGATGACATAGAACGAGCATATAAATTCTCGGTGGGCGCAATTAACAACTTTGGCCCTTTAGAGTTTAAGATTGATTTACTTTACCTTATGGGGAAGATATTTCAGGCGAAGAGTGAACATGATCTTGCTCTGAAGCATTTTTCTCTTTCAAAGATAATACGGCAAAATAATGACTGGAAAATACCTCATAAATTAATAGATGAGCTAAAACTATTTAATAATGATGAATTGCAAGAAGTGGATTTAAAGAGTCTTGAAATTGAATTAAAAAAATATTGGAAAAGCCTTGAACCAATAAAACAAAGAACCAATAATTCTGAAAGGCTACAAGGTACTATTTTGAGGTTTTTAAATAACAATGAAAGAGGAAAGGATGGTTTTTTGGAATGTGGCAACAAAGAATATTATTTTTCCTTGTCCTACAATTACCATTTAACACCACAGATAGATATTAATTCCAAAGTGATATTTGAAGTGCATTCTTCAAGTAATGGTAAGAAAGATCATGCAAGAATCAATGGGGTACTGGAATGACAGTTATAAAAGCCACTAACAAGGCAAATTCACTCGGACGGCAAAAAGCGCCGCTCCTTCGTCGCTCTGCTTTTTGCCGCCGGTGATTTGCGACGTTATGCGTCAAAAAAGGAGGCTGCATGAAAAATATCACAACTAAATTGCCGGGCTTGTTGATTAGTGCGGTAATGTTGCTGTTTTTAACCTCTGCGTATGCGAGCGATAATTTTGTAAAAATTATGCTCCCAAAAGGTGTTTCAGTTGAATTGCCAAAAAATTGGGTAGTTATATCCAAAGATCAACGTATCACTTTGGACACAATGGTTGAATCGGGTTTAGATTTAGCGGGTATTGACCAAGAAAGCTCAGATCTTCCTTTTGCCGCCAATTACTATAAAAACGGAAAAACCATTGGAATCATTAACAATCGCTATTATTCAGATTTAGAGCTAACGCAATACGACGCACAACACGCAACCAATCAAGATATTAAAGAGTTAGACTCAGCACTAAAAGAAAACATGGTTAAATCCATGAGTGCATTTGGCATGTCTATTCTGTCATGGGAAGGCACAAAAAAAACAACAATCAATGGAATAACCGCATTTGTCACAGAATATCATCGAAAAGCACTTAAAGGCACAGGAGCATTTCGAGTTCGTTTAGTGAGGGTTTTCGCTGGCAAAAGATCATTTACTTTAACCGTTTCTTACAGCGAAAATGAAGCTTTTTTTCTCAAAACAATCACCGATAGAGTAATAAGCTCACTAAAACTCACAGGCATAAAAAAAGTATCTGCAGTCACCTCTCAGGTGTCGGAAAATACAACAGGTAATACAGATTCTGTAATGTCTCAAATGTATGGCGAAAGCTGGGGGGTTACATTACTTCTCTCGGCACTATTCACATGGGGAATTGGACTTACGCCACCATTGCTAATAAGGTTTCTTTTTTTGAGAAGACCAATTGGTAAAGGGTGGGCAATCGGAACAGCAGCAATATTCTGGTTCATAAATATTGTTCTTTCTACTGCACTTGGTAGTACAAGCAAAACTCATACAGC
>JBDNHN010000411.1:0-2726 GCA_041688725.1 Gillisia sp. | reverse complement strand
TTTTGGTTGGTTATAAAACAGATAATATTCCTTCAAACTTTCAGTTTCAAAATTTTCAAGACTTTTGATCAATATTTCTCTAATCAGAACGGTAATTGCGTTAACAGAATTTGGAACGGAAAAAAGTTTTGTGATATTAAAACCTAGATCCACTAATCGGAACTGAATACGCTCACCAATCGCCCAGATTTCTTTTTCACCCGGAAATTCCTGAAGGGAGTTCGAAACAAAATCAGAAAGGGAATCATTAAAAGGCCCAACAAGGCCTTGATCTGATCCAAAAACAATTGCGCAAATTGATTTTTCATCGAATTTTTTTTTGGAGGTGTCTTCGCGGTTTAGATTGGTATTATCTTCTCTAAAAAAGGCGATAACCCCCAAGCTTACCGTACGGTAATAATCTCCCAGGGAATTTACCGCCGATTCATATTGCCCAATATTTGAAGCAGCCATAGTTTTCATGGTCCGGACGACTGATTTGAGGTCTCCTGCTCCTGCTAGTTTTCTGCGTAAACTCTCTAGAGTGTCCATTAACTTCCGGTTTTTTTTGGTTCCGGTTTCTCCTGAAAAGATGAGAGTTTCTCATCGGCAATTTCCAGGATTGACTGTCGGTCGACATCGCTCAATTTTTTATCTGATAATATCCGATCTAAAATTTCCTTAGGGATGTCTTTGCTGCTTTTCAATAGGGAATCCTCAGCCTCCCGAATTTTGTCAAGAGGGACCGTATCAAAGTGCCCGCTTGTTAATGCGAGAAGGATCATAATTTGTTCGGGCACCGACATTGGCTTAAGTTCCGGTTGTTTCAGACCTTCACGAATTCGTTTTCCATGGTTGATCTTCTTTTTTGTATCATCATCCAGGCGGGTTCCGAAACGGGCAAAACTTTCCAGTTCTTCAAATTGGGAATATGCGAGTTTTAAGTTACCCGTTATGGATTGAAAGGCTGGCAATTGGGCTTTGCCCCCAACACGAGAAACAGATTTTCCAATATCAACCGCCGGTAAAACACCCAATTCAAATAGCTTTGGGGAGAGATAAAGTTGACCGTCATTTATGGAAATAAGATTTGTAGGGATATAGGCTGAAATATTTTGAGCTTCGGTCTCTATAATCGGCAGCGCAGTGAGTGATCCTCCACCAAGTTCATCGCTTAAATGAGTCGCTCTCTCCAGTAATTTTGAATGGATATAAAAAATATCGCCCGGAAATGCTTCACGTCCCGGTGGCCTTCTTAGCAAGAGGGAAAGTTCACGATAGGCGCGGGCATGATGTGTGAGGTCGTCATAAACGATTAGCACATCCCGGCCTTGCTCCATAAAATATTCTGCAATACTGGTAGCTGCATATGGGGCTATATATTTTAATCCGGGGGAGTTGTTCCCTTCAGCAACCACCACCACAGTGTATTCCATCGCTCCTTTATCTTTGAGATTTGCGATTACTTTGGCAACCGATGAGGAACGCTGCTCTATGGCACAGTAAACACAAATCACATTTTTATCGTGCTGATTGAGTATGGTGTCAATAGCAATGGCGGTCTTGCCAGTTTGCCGGTCACCCAAGATCAATTCGCGTTGCCCACGGCCAATGGGGATCAAAGCATCCACAATTTTTAACCCCGTTTGTAATGGAACTCTAACCTCCGCGCGATCCATAATAGCAGGAGCAGGGCGCTGAATTGGCAAACGTTTGTTAAAGGTGATTCCTCCTTTGTCATCCATAGAATTTCCCAATGGATTGATCACCCTGCCAATTAATCCCTGACCAACAGGAATATCCAATACCCGTCCTGTCCGTTCTACCTCATCGCCCACGTTCAATTCTGTATCTTCCCCCAAAAGTATCACGCCTATTTCATTTTCATCAAGGTTGTAAGCAATTCCAAATAAATCATTAGGAAATTTCAGCAGTTCTTCAAAACCGGCACCTTGAAGTCCCGAAACCCTGACCACGCCTGAGGATACGCTCATCACATAACCAACTTCGCGGGGAGTAAAAGATGGAACGTAATTTTCCCTGCTCCGCCTTAATTTACCGAAGGTCCTCTTTAAAGTTTTATGTAATTCCCTTGAAGGCATTTTATCGTTTTTCTGATCCTGTTTTGGATTTTTCTTTTATTGTTTCCGAAATACTTTTCTCCAGAGAATTCAGATATTCTGAAATACTCCAGGACAGTTTAAATCCGTTTGCCGTAAGTTCTATACCACTCACTAATTCCGGTACGGTTTTATATTGAAATTGGGTTTCGGTCCCTAAAATTTTAGCAATGGCATTTTGAATTTTAGTTTTTTGTTCTGAAGGCAGATCAAATGCGCTTCGAACCAAAATTGGATCCGGCTTAGATTTAAAAGCTTTTAGGAATTGCTTCTTTTCATCTTCTTTTAATTCGTTTAACCTCCTGATGAAGACCCTTACAGTTTGTTCCTCCAAATCCATGGAAGCAAGATCTGAAAGTGTTTTTCTTGTAATTGCGAAAACTTCCTGCTGTACCTTTTGCTCGATCTCCTGGCTGAGATTCTGTTGGACTTCTTCTGAAGATTTTTTAAGTTGAGAACGAAATTCGTTGGCTTCATTCCTCGCTTCTTCAAGGAGTTTCTGACGTTTTTCTTCAGATTCATCAACGGCCTTTTTCATTAATTCCTTTTTGTTATGCTCAAAATCTTCATTTTTTTGTCTGAATTCATCCTGTTCCCTCTGAGCTTCTTCTTTTTTTGATTCGGCAT
>JBDNHN010000410.1:0-1458 GCA_041688725.1 Gillisia sp. | reverse complement strand
TTTCTGTATTATGCCCCACGAATCTTTGAGGCCGCCGGATTGGCAGCAAGTACCGCTTTGTTTAGCAGCATCGGCATTGGAATAGTCAACCTGATTTTTACCCTTTTAGGAGTTTTCCTGATCGACAGATTAGGGCGAAGAAAACTCTTATTCATAGGCTCCATTGGCTATATAATTTCCCTCTCACTGGTGGCAACATCCTTTTTCTTAAACTGGGGCGGGCTCACCGTTCCCATTTTCCTATTCCTGTTTATCGCTGCGCACGCCATAGGTCAGGGAGCTGTAATATGGGTTTTCATTTCTGAAGTTTTTCCAAATCATTTAAGGGCTTCCGGACAATCCTTCGGGTCATCAACACATTGGATTCTGGCCGCATTGATCCCTTCATTTATCCCGTATCTATTTTCCACTATTGGGCCTGGATATGTTTTTGCGTTTTTCGCATTTATGATGGTATTACAACTGCTTTTCGTAATATTTATGATGCCGGAAACAAAAGGGAAAACCCTTGAGGAATTAGGAGAAGAGTTGTCTCTTAAAAAATTTAAAAGCTAAAAAAATATGAAAAAATTAAATATTATTATTGTCCTGTCCATTCTTTCCGCAAGCCTCTTTTCCTGCAAAGAAAATAAGGATAAAAAGAATGAGCAGGAAGTTGCTTCAATAGCAAATCAAACCGATGAGGATTTTCGCCCCAATTTTCATTTTACCCCAAAAGCAAACTGGATGAACGATCCTAACGGGATGTTCTATCTAAACGGAACCTATCATTTATTTTTTCAGTATTACCCTGATGGTAATGTGTGGGGACCAATGCATTGGGGACATGCTACCAGTAAGGATATGATTGAATGGGAAGAACAGCCAATCGCGCTAAAACCGGATGAGAAGGGATATATTTTCTCCGGAAGTGCGGTAGTTGACAAAAATAACACCTCCGGATTTGGAGATGGCATCACCCCCCCGGTAATCGCTATTTTCACCTATCACGAACCCAAAGGTGAGAAAGAAGGCCGGATAGATTATCAGTCTCAGGCAATCGCCTTCAGTTTGGATGAAGGAAAAACCTGGACAAAATATGAGAGCAATCCTGTAATAGCCAATCCCGGTCTTAAAGATTTCAGGGATCCTAAAGTTATTTGGGATGAAGCAAATAAACAATGGCTGATGGCCCTTGCCACAGTAGAAAAGACTTTGTTTTACAGCTCACCAAATTTAAAAGATTGGACCTTGCTTTCCGATTTTGGAAAAGGAATTGGGGCACATAACGGAGTTTGGGAATGTCCTGATCTATTCCCTATGAAGGTAGAAAATTCAGATGAAGTGAAATGGGTTCTTATTCAAAGCTTAAATCCCGGTGGTTACAATGGAGGCTCCGGCACTCAATATTTTGTGGGTGATTTTGACGGAAAAAAATTCAAATTAGACCCTTCAATGGAAAACCTTCCTGAAAAACAC
>JBDNHN010000409.1:0-2425 GCA_041688725.1 Gillisia sp. | reverse complement strand
CTTCTGCGGAATCTTTTAATGCCAAAATTAAAGAATTCAGAGCTTCGTTTAGAGGTGTCAGAGATGTAAAATTCTTCCTCTATAGACTGACTAAATTGTATGCATAATTTTTGAACTCCCCAATAATATTGTTTGATCCGCATTATGGTGTTCTGCCAGCCAATAACGTGTGTAACCAAAGGCTTCGGCATTTTGTGCCAATTCAAGGGCGTTATTATAGGTTTGTTTTAGAGAATGACCTTCAGAAACTAAAGCAAGGTCTAAGATGGAATAAGATGTATGTTGAGGTTTCATAAATGTATATATTCAGTTGTAAAATTTGAGTCTAAAAATAGAACTAGTATCCATATAGACTCTTTTTTATATGATTTTGATCCTATTAATCGTTAAAATTAGTAGAGACTTGAATGAAAAAGTAATGTAATTAAAAGTAGTTTTATCATCATACACATTCCCACTCCTCACCTATCGTCGGTTGGGGCAAAGCGTATTTACTCACCCCTCTCCTACTTGATAAATAGGAGTTCGTGAACCCTAATGGGTTTCATTCCATTTTAAAGAAACTTTTAGAAAGGGAAAAATCAAAAAAGGCAGTAGTATAAACTTTCGCTTTTAACCAAAGCTCAAGTTACATAAGGCAGTACTTGATCTTTCAAACTGGCACAATTTGATCCGAATTATCTATATTGTTTGTTATATTCGATTTTTTGTTTCAGTTGCTTTCTCATTTGAATGAGCTGCTACTACTAATTGACTAACATTATGTTCTGCTAATAATTTAGCAGTTTCATATCCCATGGAATCATTTGCTCCAATTATCAAAATATTTTTGATTATTGACTTCTTTTTATTCAGTAATTAATTCTGTAAGTACTTCCTTAAACAAGTCAACAGGTTGCGCACCTGTTACTGCACTTTTTCCGTTAAATACTATAGTTGGTACAGAGGTAACGCCTAAATTCTGCCAATAACCTTCTTTGCTTCTCACTTCGTAACGTGCTTCATCATTATCTAATTTTGCCAGTGCTTCTTCAGCATTTAAACCAACATCTAGTAGGGCTTGTTTTAATACATCTCTGTTTGACACATCTTTTCTTTCACTAAAAAAAGCGGTGGTTAATCGGGTTTGTAAATCAGTTTGCTTTCCAAACTCTTTGGCATATTCTAATAAAATATGCGCTTCAAACGTATTTACCATTCTCATATCTTCAAAATAATCGAAAGTAAAACCTAGTTCTTTTCCAACATCTGTCATTCCCTGTTGTGATTCTTTTTGCTGTTCAAGAGTAGATCCATATTTTTGTGCAATATGTTCTGTTACGTTCTGACCTTCTTCCGGCATTTTTGGATTTAGCTCAAATGGTTGCCATTCTATTTCTACCTGGTCTTCAATTCCAAGTTCTGAAATAGCTTTTTCTAATCGTTTGTATCCAATAGTACACCAAGGACAAACCACATCTGAAACGATATCTATTTTTATTTTTTCTTTCATTTTTTAGAATGTTATAAGTTCACTAATTTGAAGCTCTCCTTGTACATTAGTATAATTTTTCACATCTGCAGCAAAAGCTTCAGCATGTGGACCAAATGCAGCCTGAAAAGAAGCAACATCATCAAACTTTAAATGTGCAATAGCAACATAAGGAGCTAATTCTCCAGGAATTCTGCTTGCAATCCCTAAGTCTAACTCTAATCCTTTTAATGCATCGCCAACCGCTTTAGAAATCATTGGCAAATGACTGTTTTTATAATAGTCTGCATCAAACTTTACATCTTTGCCGTTTGGGTACATTACAGATACTTTTATCATATGTAGATTTTTATTGTTTTTTATAGGTCATATGTAATTCGCATATCTTCATCGGTGTTTGTATCGTGTGTCCGTTATGCTCATTTCATAATTTATATTTTATAAGATTAATAAACCTTCCGTAAATATAACGGAAGGTTTAAAATTATCAATCAATCTGTGGATTAAGAATTCACATTCTCTTTAGACCAAGAAAATTTTTGAAATCCTGCATCAACAGGTGTGTTCGCAATATGGTTTACGTAGTTGCTTATTGTTTTTTGAGATAATCCTAAAATTATTTCTAATACTTGTCTTTCGTCATAACCAGCTGCATAAAATGCATTTAAATCTTCTTGGGTTACATTCCCCCTATTACGAACAATAGTTAATGTCATAGTACGTAAAGCTTCCAATTTCAGATTTTCAAGAGGAGTTTCGTTGCGTAATGCTTCTGTTATTGCATCATCTACTTTCATCATTTTTGCAATTCCTGTATGTGCCGGTACACAGTAATGACACCCATGTTCTACGTTTATGGTTTGCCATACAACGGTTAACTCTTCTTCGTTAAATGATGAATTTACAAATAATTCATGTAATGTTTGGTAAGCTTCATAAATGCCCGGTGATCCT
>JBDNHN010000408.1:0-4281 GCA_041688725.1 Gillisia sp. | reverse complement strand
TTTATTTTTTCGATTTCTGAAGTGACCTCTTCGGCTATCTGACGCAACTCAAAATCATTCAGCGTTTCACTCCAAAGTGTCAGGCCTAACATAGGCACATCATCAATAGAACGCGTTTTTACCATGGGTTCCATTACCCCTTTTGGCAAAATGTTTTTGTGTTTCTCCAATTCATCATACAACTTCACATAAGACCGTTCAACATCTTCACCTACGTAAAACTGAACAATCAGCAAAGCTTGCCCATTCATAGCCATACTGTTGACGTGTTCCACACCCTTAATATTGGATACAATTTTCTCCAAGGGTTTTACTACCCGATTTTCGACCTCGGTTGGATTCGCTCCCGGATAACCAACCATAACGTCGGCCATAGGAACAATAATTTGTGGTTCTTCTTCTCTTGGAATTAGAAAAGAGCTGTATACCCCAATAATCATCAAACCTAGCATCAATAAGATGGTGAGCTTAGAATCAATGAATAAACTGGCGATTTTACCTGAAATTCCTTCTTTCATAATTTTTTGGCACCCTAACCCCCAAAGGGGGAATTAACAGGAGAATATTTAATTTGTACTATTTTTCTGTTTTGAATCTTTATCTAAAAATGGAATTATTTAACTCCCTTCACCTCAGGATGGATTGGAGATGGGCTTATCTTTGCTCCGTTAAACAATTTCCCTTCTGCCGATACAATATATTGTTCATCTGCAGATAAGCCTGATAGAACCTCTACCTGCCCATCAATGATTGCTCCTGTTCGCAGCCATCTTAAAATGGCAACATTCCCGGTTCCTATAGTATAAATTCCGGTTAATTGCCCTTTACTGATCAAGGCGCTTTTAGGAATTAATACCATCTCGGTTTGATTAGTTTCGGCTGTTTTTTCAATAGGAAACTGAACGTTTACAAACATTCCGGACAAAATAGAACTATCGCTCTCATCCAGATCAATTTTTACCAGGTATTGTCCACCTGTATTTTTAGCCGATAAACTCACTTCGGAAACTTTTCCATCTACTTCTTTATTCAAGGATTTTATCAACACTTTCGCAGGCATTCCATTTTTGATAGCCGTAATATCACCTTCTGCAACCATCGCGGTTACCTGAAGTTTTGAAGTTCCTTCAACAGTTACCAATGGCATTCCCGGATTGGCCAAATCGCCTTCTTTTATAAAGGTGTTGGTTACTATCCCAGAGAACGGAGCAGTAATATTAGCGTAAGAAAATTGAGCCATTACTTCATTCTTCATTTGCTTTGCTCCTTCCAATTCAGCTTTTGCCATTTCAAAACGGGCGGTCATATCATCCAATTCTTTTTGTGAAGCACTTTTTTGTTCAAATAAGCTCACAAACCTGTCATAATCCTTTTTTGCATTGTTGTACCCGGCAGTTGCCTTCAAAATACCTGCTTCTGCCTGTGCTTTTTTTGCCAGTAAATCGGAATTGTTAATATTCATTAGTAATTGCCCTTTATTCACCTTTTGACCAACTTGTACGTGAACTTTGGTCACATATCCCATCATTCGGGTGCTGATATTGGCGCTATTTTCAGCTTCAATTTTTCCGCTGGCGGTAACAAACCCGCCGGTATTGTCTGTTGATGGTCTACTAACCACTACCTGTATCGTTTCTTGTTCTACATTTTCTGTAGATTCCTTTTCACCGCAGCTTATAAATATTAAGGTAAAAACTAAAAGAGTATATAATTTTGTCATTGTCTTTTATTTCAGATTATTCTTTAGTTAAAAATTTCAGATAGGCATATGCCAGATTGTATTCGTAGATGCTTTGATAATATTCCAATTCTTTTTGAGCGTATTGTGCTTCTGACATTAACAAATCACTCGTTTTTACTATACCCTCTTCAAACCTGTTGGTACGAATTCTGAAAGATTCTTCAGAGAGTTCCAGTGCCATTGTAGATCGGTTGAGTTTATTTTGTGCATCGCTCAAAGCGCGTTTTGCTTTATTGAGTTCTAACTGGCTTTTCGCGACATATTGCTCGTATTGTATGGTTGACTTATCAAATTCGGCTTTACTTTTTTGCATTTTACCAAAACGTTTGGTTCCCTCTAAAATATCCCAATTTAATTTTGCTCCAATAAAATAACTATTGGAAGTTCCCTGAAAAAGTTGGTTGTCGTAAAGATCGTAATTTCCAAAAGCGTTTAAGCTTGGCAAAAAGGCCATTTTATCAGATTGATTCATCTTTTTATAAGCCTGGGTTGACTTTTCTATAGCCATAATATCGGCTCTGTTCGTTGTAACCTGATTGAATTCTGCTAAAGAATAGGGTATAATTTCCAGACTATCGGAAGGAACCAAAACCGGATTATTATTTTCATTCACCAAAAAATTCAAATAATCTGACACGTTTTTCACATTGCTTTTGGCGCTTTCAAGCTGATTTTCAACTTCATTTAACCGTACCTCCACATCCAAAACATCTGCTTGCAATACAAGTCCCTGTTCAAAATATTTTTGAGTTAAATTTTTGTTTGCCTGCGCTGCTTTTTGAGCCTTTTCCAAAACCTTTACCGCTTTATATGTCAATTGCAATAACATATAGGTTTTTTCTCCTTCCAATAACAACTCGTCCTTTTTGAATTTATTTTGATATTCTGTCGCTTCCATTTTAACTTTCGCAGCCCCGCGTTGAAACCAGCCATCTACATTTATTAGTGGTTGTTCAAATTGAATGCTGGTGGTGAAATTATCAATCGCATCAGGGTTGTTGAGATTATTAACATCGAAATCACTTTCTGAAAATAATCCCTGATTTAGTTTTGCCATAAATGAATATACCGGATTGTTTGTGGTTGTCCCGGTGTGCGAGACCGAGATATTGGGAAGCAAAACGGCATTTGTCTGCCGGTAATCTGCACGGGCTCCCAAAAATTCCTGTTCCGAAATTTTAATGCTTTGGTTGTTTTCTGAAAGTTTTTCCAAAACTTCCCCTTTTGAGATAGGTGTAATTTCCTGAGCTTTCAGAAGCGAAAAACTAAGTAAAAAGACAATTAAGATGCTTTTTTGAAATTTCATTTTCATATGTAGATATTTATTGTTTTTTAATGGACATATGCAATTCGCATATCTTCATTGGTGTTTGTATCGTATTCGCGTTATGCTCATTTCATAAATTGTTATTTTTTATCACTTTGAGGGGGCAAAATTAAGTTTTTATAACCCTATAGTATGCAACCTTTGTTACAGACAGCTTTAAAATTTTTATTTAATCCAGATTAAAAGTGTATAGCCCGTAAACAGGGCTACCGGCAGTAAATTTTGACATTTGGAAGATATAACTATTGACTCCAAACCTCATTATATAGCCAGTTTGTTGCATTAGTTAAATAATCCACATAGTCACAAACCTCATAATGATTCAATCCCGAAGCAACTACAAATTCAATACTACTACCTGCATTTTTCGACTGATTGACCCAGTCTTCTGTTTGTGCTAAAGGAAATAATTCGTCATTCTCACCAAGAATAACATATAAAGGGATATTAATCTTCGGCACAACCCCATCAGATACTTCTGGATTATAAGAGGTAGCCATAGGAATAGCTGCAGAAAATAAATCTGAATAATATTGAGCATAAAACCAAATTCCGTTACCACCATCGCTGTATCCGGTAATAACAACTTTAGTCTCATCAATAGGTAAATACTTTTCAGCTAAATCCAAAAGTGGTAAAACCTGAACCTGATTTGGTTGGTCATACCAAAAAAGTCCATTACTATTAGGACTTATGATATATGCATTTAAGGCTTCAAAAGCGGGTTCAACCATGCAGCCTGTAAATTTATGCGCATTTGGGGCATTATTTGCTGCACCTCCATGCAAACTCAAAAGCAATGGCCTTTTATTTGTTTCTGAAGCATCTTCTGGTGCAATAATTCTAAAATTCCAAAAAACACCTGATACTGTAGATTCCAAAATCAAATCATTTATTCCGGGCTGAATATTCAGATTTTGGAAATCGGATCTCACATCATCGGCAGTCCTTTCTCCTGAAGGAGAATCATCATTATTGCCTCCACAACTGATCAGACCAACAACAACCAATAATAAGATAAGGTGATTTTTTAACGCAGTCATATTTGATGTTTTTATTTAGGGATTAAATATAGTTAATAAAAACTAAATTTCCTTTTTTGGAATCCTCACTTTTTCCGATTGGAATAATATTCCCTGAAGAGGCCGTAATCTATTTGTGAATTTGAGTTATGTGATCCAATAAGAGGAAATTCAGGAAGCCACACCAGCTC
>JBDNHN010000407.1:0-10643 GCA_041688725.1 Gillisia sp. | reverse complement strand
CCATCGTCTATTGGGTTGTATTCTATCAAATTCACCTTACAGGGCACATATTTACAGAATTTCACCAGGGCTTCAGCATCCTTTGGAGTATCGTTTATTCCTTCCCACACTATATATTCGTAGGTGATCCTGCTTTTGGTCTTGGAATACCAATATTCCAGTGCTTCCCTTAAATCCTGTAATGGAAAAGTTTCATTAAATGGCATAATACTGGTCCGAATCTCATCGATTGCAGAATGCAGGGAAACGGCCAATTTTATCTTTGCTTCATCATCTGCCAGTTTTTTGATCATTTTTGGAACTCCGGAAGTTGAAATCGTAATGCGTCTTGGAGACATTCCCAAACCATCTTTTGAGGTTATCTTTTCGATGGATTTCATCACATTGTTATAGTTCATCAAGGGTTCGCCCATTCCCATAAAAACAATATTTGACAGGGGTTTATCAAAATATAACCTGCTCTCGTTATCTATTGCCACTACCTGATCGTAAATTTCATCGGGGTTCAGGTTGCGCATACGCTTAAGGGCCGCGGTGGCGCAAAACTTACAATTTAAACTGCATCCTACCTGGGAAGAAACACAGGCCGTTGTCCTTTTCGGGGTTGGGATCAAAACCGATTCCACCGTTAGATCATCGTGTAATTTAACCGCATTTTTAATGGTGCCATCGCTACTTCGCTGCATTATGTCTACCCGAATGTGGTTAATCACGTAATTATCCTCCAACATTTGCCGGGTTTGCTTTGAGATATTGGTCATATCCTCAAAACTGTGTGCGCCTTTGTTCCAAAGCCACTCATAGACCTGTGACCCACGGAAGGATTGATCGCCCTGAGCGACAAAAAATTCCTGAAGTTGTTGTTTGGTTAAAGCGCGTATATCTTTCTTCTCATTTTTCACGCTGCAAAAGTAAGAATTTTATAATGATTTATTTTATTCAATTAAGAACCAAGAGAAAAGATAAGAGACTAAAGAAAAATAATATTCGTGCATTCGTGGCTTATTACCTACAATGAAACAAATTTTTATTTTTTCAAATCCAAAATCAAAGCTAATTCATTTCAAACAAAAAAGCCACGAATCTGCTTTTGCTGGCAGGTTCGTGGCTTTAAAAAAAATAAAAATGCCTGATTAAATGATCAGCATTGCATCCCCGTAAGTATAAAACTTATATTTTTCCTTGATCGCTTCTGCATAAGCCTTTTTCATAAAATCGTGTCCTGCGAAGGCCGAAACCATCATCATCAACGTAGATCTTGGCGTATGAAAATTGGTGACCATACAATTGGCAATACTAAAATCGTAGGGAGGGAAAATAAATTTATTGGTCCATCCGCTAAACTCATTCAGGGTATGATTTGTAGAAACCGCACTTTCAATAACCCGCATTGATGTGGTCCCTACAGCACAGATACGGCGTTTTTCCGTAAGTGCGGTATTAATGGTCTTCACAGCTTTGCCTTCAATAAATGCTTCCTCACTATCCATTTTGTGTTTCGAAAGATCTTCTACCTCTACAGGGCTAAAAGTCCCTAAACCAACGTGCAAAGTCACCTCAGCGAAATCAATTCCTTTAATTTCAAGGCGTTTAAGCAGTTGTTTTGAAAAGTGCAAACCTGCAGTGGGAGCCGCTACCGCACCTTGTACTTTAGCGTAAATGGTTTGATACCGTTCCTTATCTTCCGGTTGTACTACTCTTTTAATATATTTTGGAAGTGGGGTTTCCCCTAACTCCTCTAATTTTTTTCTGAATTCTTCATAAGAACCATCGTATAAAAACCGAAGTGTTCTTCCTCTGGAAGTGGTATTATCTATAACCTCAGCCACAAGACTTTCGTCTTCGCCAAAATAAAGTTTGTTCCCAATTCTGATCTTTCTCGCAGGATCAACGAGCACATCCCATAATTTGGTTTCCGGATTTAATTCGCGCAGTAAAAAAACCTCAATACGGGCGCCGGTTTTTTCCTTGTTCCCATAAAGCCGGGCCGGGAAAACCTTAGTGTTATTGAGAACCATAACATCATTTGGTTCAAAATAATCCAATATATCTTTAAATAACTTGTGTTCAATTGTTTGTTCCTTCCTGTTAAGGACCATGAGCCTTGCTTCATCCCTAATTTCCGCGGGATATTCAGCCAAAAGTTCATCTGGAAGTTCAAAATTGAATTGTGAAAGTTTCATTCCCATAGTTGCTGTTTTTTAAGTTTGCGAATATACAACCTCAACATAGGGGTTGTCAAGTAAATAGCTGTTTATTTAGAAAATGAATTATTGAAGAATGTTTGATACCCGAAAACCCAGGAATTCCATATCCTTCCAAAAGCTGGGATAGGATTTTGAAACAACTCCGGCATCCTCAATATTTAAAGGAACTTTAAGAGCCAAAGGCGCAAAAGCCATCGCCATTCTATGATCGTTATAGGTGGCAACGGAAACATTTTCATTTAAGGTTTTCGCAGGAAATAGCTGAAGGCTGTCATTTGTGATCTCGACTTTTGCACCAAATTTTTCGATCTCGGTTTTCAGAGCCTCCAATCTGTCGGTTTCCTTGATCTTTAAGGTGTGTAATCCGGTTAATTCACATTCAATTCCCAGTGCTAAACATGTAACAGCAATGGTTTGAGCGATATCGGGCGAATTTCGAAGATCTTTCACAATGCGTTTTGGTATTTTACAAGGCTGTTTTTCGAGATAAATTGAATTATCTGTAAATTTGGTTGTTACACCCAGTTGCTCATAGATCTCAGCGATACAGGAATCCCCCTGAAGACTTGTTTTCCGGTAATTTGAAAGATTTAAACCTGCTGTTTCACTAATTGTCGCCAAACTGTAAAAATAGGAAGCCGAACTCCAGTCCGATTCAATATTGATGATTTTTGAAGGCAATTCTTCCTGATGTTCAATTAGGATCCTGTCATTTTTAAAACTGCCCTTGATACCCGCGATTTGCATAATTTCCAGGGTCATGGAAATATAAGGTGTCGAAGTGATTTCCCCGTCCAGAACAATTTCCAATCCTTGTGGCAGCGATGGAGCAATGAGCATCAAGGCTGAGATATACTGACTGCTGATATTTGCCTGCAAACTAACCGAATTTTCAGTGAGCGTTTTGCCTTTAATTCTCAAGGGGGGATAACCCTCATTTTTTTCATAAGAAATATCGGCTCCAAGACTTTTCAAGGCATCTACCAATAATTTAACAGGCCTTTCCTGCATGCGCTTACTGCCGGTAAGAACTACATCCGAATCATTTTTAGAAGCGAAATATGCGGTTAAAAAACGCATCGCAGTCCCGGCATGATGAATGTCAATCAGCCCTGATCCCTTCTTTATGGATTCCTGTAAAACTTTTGTGTCGTCACTGTTGGAAATGTTCTCAAGTTTTAACTTTGGATATAGGGCCTGCAAAATCAACGCTCGGTTGGATTCGCTTTTGGACCCTGTTACTTTTAATTCCCCAAAAAGTCTTGTGTCGGGAAATGAAATTTTGATATTCATGATTGCATTATTTTTAAACTTTCTTTTTGAATATCTGAAGATTAACGCTCCCTTTCTTCCTTTTTTAACTTAGCTATAAATAAACCGTAAGTCACGATGAAACCATATAAAAATGAAGACAGTATAGTTCCCAAGACAAACCTGAGCCATCTTCCCCCTCCTATTTTTTCATCAAAAAATGCCGAAAAATTAAATCCGCCAAATTCGAATAACATCGTGATAATATGGTACACAATAGCAAAGGCAATGGCCATTCCAGCTACCGACCTCCAAAAAGCTTTACTCCTGATTATTTTTTTAAATGCCATTATTGCAATTTTTTATTGTTTTGGTGCCGGTCGTGGTCGCGTTTGGTTTTTAGTTCCAGTTTTTTGTCAAAAGCTTCCTGAAGATCAATCCCGGTTTGATTGGCAAGACAAAGCACCACAAACATAACATCTGCCAATTCCTCGCCCAGATCCTTGTTCTTATCGCTTTCCTTTTCGCTTTGTTCGCCGTAACGTCTTGCAATAATACGGGCCACTTCCCCAACCTCTTCGGTTAATTGTGCCATATTGGTAAGCTCGTTAAAATACCGGACTCCGTGTTCCTTGATCCATTCATCTACCGCGAGCTGTGCATTTTCTATATTCATTGATTATGTTTTAATTAAAACAATTTTTTCAGTATTTTTTAAAATTATCTGATTGTAAAATTCCTTTAGCACTTCATATTCTTCAGGTAAATAAAGGATTGTATTTAGCTTTAATTGGGTAGAGATACGTAAATAATTACCGTTCTGTACTACCACATACCTAAATAAAACGTCCTTATCATTTATTGAAAATGCCTGATTAGCCGGCAAAGATTCAACTTTTACATTATTTGGCAACATAAAATTCACGGTATTAATAATTGTTGTTGGATATTTTAAAATTACCGGAAATTGCCTGTCTTCAGATTTAAACGGATTGGAAGTAATTGTGAGAAATGATAAAGGATTTATATAAATATTATTTCCAATTTCCTCTGCTCCATCAGGAAGTTCAAATTTAAAACTTTTCTTTATGTTTTTGTCAATCTCTTTTTCATTTTGAACATCCAAATCACTGATAATAATTTTCCCGTTGCTTTGTTCCAATTTCTTAATGCGTTCATCATTGCTGAGATCAGTAAAATCTTCCCGATAGGTCTTTGCATAAAAACCATCCAGTT
This sequence comes from Gillisia sp., assembly GCA_041688725.1. GTDB lineage: Bacteria > Bacteroidota > Bacteroidia > Flavobacteriales > Flavobacteriaceae > Gillisia. Next base: position 5,949 of record JBDNHN010000407.1, on the reverse strand, counting down.
CCTCTGTTATCTTACCTTCAAAGTGAAATTGGTCATCTAACTTTATATTTAGCAGCGTTGTTTTTTCAGAAGTACTGCCTCCCATTAAATCTACCCACTCTGAACTTTTATCCTCTCTTATAATTCTGCCCTGCCAATTCCTGGCCCGGTATGGCAACATTCCCATTTCCAAATATTTATCGGAGCCGTCTAAAAAAATTAATTCATTATTTAGGCTTACGCCTGCAACTACATAATTAAATCCTTCCCGGGTAGGATAAAAAGGAATTCCATTATCCCGTGTACTTATTAGAACAGGGTCCGCTTTTAGCCCCGCATATTTCAGCATAGCTATAAGCATCAAATTAATATCCCCTATATTTCCGGCACCATCCTTAAATGCGTCTTTCACACCATTATCGGTATAATATCCCCCATAATCATTCCATTTAACTTTCGCTTTTACAAAGTTAAAAATAACCGATATTTTATCCATTGGTAAGCTAACGTTCTTAAGTAAATCGTCAAGTTCACTTTCAAAATATCTGGATTTCTCTAACTCATTTCCAAACTCCGAATGATCGTAAATCTTCTTAGCAACTCCATCCCAGGTTTGTGTATAGTTTTCCATAGAAGAATTTGGGAATTTTGTGTATTGAAGCTCCCAGATTAAAACCGCGGCATAATTATTTAAATATCCCACATGATCTTCATTTATCAATGCAGGAATATCCTTCTTTTCAATGGTATAAGTATTCAGCTGAAATTCTATTTTGTTATTTTTATATGAATGGCTGACAATTTTTTCGCCAGTCCTAACTGTCTCCAGATTTGTATCCCTGAATGTTTTGGTGTTCTGGTCAATTTCAAATTCAAGCTTTGCTCTTGGATTGGAGTGACTCCAAAAAACTAAAAATTCAGGAATTTTCACGTCTATTTCCAAATTATTTATCGGAATTGTATATTGAAGAGGAATATCATTTATACTGCTCAAAAAAGGTGACTTCAGAGAGTATTTATATTCTATTACGCTCCCTTCCACAACAGAAGGCATTGTAAAAGTTGTGCTGGCATGGTATTTATTAAGATCATCATCAAATATGGCATTATTTCGAAGTCGGTCAGATTTAACTTTGCCGTTTTCAAGGCGATAGGTATCCCCATCTATTCCGTACACTTTTACCTCATCACTTCCGGATTTGTAATTAATGAGCTTTTTTGTAGCCCATTCAAAACCTTCCTTATTATAAATTTTCACTCTTTCATGAACCTCTGTAATTAGTGTAAAACCAGTTGAGGAGTCATAGTCATAATGAACCTTATGACTTTTATATAAAACAGCGGCGTTAACCTCCGGGTTCATTGGATGCTGCTTTTCCAATAATTCTTCTTCAGAAACTTTGCCATAGCGAAAATCCTGTGCGGCAGTATTTAAAACAAAAATTAACATTAAAGCTAACAAGTAAATTTTATTCATTTTGATTAGTTTATTATTGCAGAGATTACTGCTTTTTGATTATTCCCTGATTTAACTTCATTCATAAATTTTTTAAAATTTTCATAGAATCCTTTCTCCCAGATGCCATCTTTTAAAATATAGGTTCTTGTAATTATTAATTCATTATTAGAATTTGTTCCCGGAACAAATTGAAAACTTCCAAATTCATTTTCGGTTAAAAATGGATCCGGTATTGTTTCAATTTTATAACCTTCAGGAATTATAATTTTACTATGGTCAATAAAGGTTTTACCTCTCAAAATTTTTAGCGGTAATTTTCGGGGCATATATCTTGGAGTATTTTCTACCGGCAGATTATAAATATTTAACGGAACTAAAATTTTATTCCCAGCTGTTATTCCAAAATTAGTCCCTTTAATTTCCATTCGTTCCGTAAATTTCTGGCCTCTTTTATCATTTTCAAAAGAGATCTTACCGATTTCCATGTTTTTCAACTTCCAGAATTGTTTTTTATAATAGTTCTTCTGATCCTTTTCTGTAATATCTTTTAAACCGTACATATTCCCATACATAACTCCTTCATTTTTTCTTTCCAAAACCCCAGAAAAATCCCCATTAGACTTTAATTCTATTTCACTAGTAGTTTCTATAAGATTCTCATTAACAGAATACTTTTTAGTTTTGATAATCTGCCCGCCCTCTGGCGTCATCAACAGGACGTTTCTGTTATCGGTGAAATCCCCCAAATAGTTAAAAGGTATTGTTTGACTGGTACATTCCAGCCATATATCTTCTTCAGCTTTTCTGGGTATATTGAGAATTACATGATTGCCTTGCATTGAAGCAAATTCCGGATCAATATCCCTATTTTGTTCTCCTGCAAACACTACCGTATAGTAAGAATCTATATCCTGACTTTTTAAAAGTGCCCTGGTGTAATTAGTGAGCGCCTTGCAGTCACCATACCCCAATTCATCAACCTCTTTGGCTGCAATTGGAACCCAACCTCCAATGCCTAATTGCACGCTTATATACCTGGTCTTATTTTGAACATATTCATATATTACCCGGGCTTTTTCGACCTCATCCTTGAGACCTTTTGTCAATCTGGAAATATCTTCCAGTGTTTTGGCAGATATCTCATGTTCTTCGCTCAATAAATTATCATATTGCCATTGTCCAAATTCCAGCCAATTTTCAGCTGAACCTTGAACCCCTACTAAAGAAAAATCATTTAATGCTATGCGCACCACCGCAAATATTTCGTAAAAAGCCGGACTTAAAACTTCAGGAATTGATCCGGGAATATTTTGTGCAGAATAATATAGATCATTGCCATCCTTATCTGATTTAATAAAATCGTTAAGATTTTTTTCTGATACCCTGATGGCTAAATTTAGCGGATTTTTTATTCGGTATGATGAAGTTTGAACACTTTGAAAATAATCATCCACAGGAAACCAGGGATTCAGAAAGACGGTATTAACGGAAACCACTTCACTTGAATACTCAATTGTATAAGGATAAGTGACAGGAATATATCTTAAATAACTGTAACGACCATCGCTAAATAGATCGTTAGAACTCACTGCGCTTACATCTTCAAAATCTCTTTCCTTATATTTTCTTATAACATTTCCTGAAGCGTCATAAATAATAGCTCGTTGATCCTTGATATTCCTTTGATCATCATAGTATTCCCTCGCAAAAGAATGATCATCGCCCAGGGAATTAATTACCGTAACTGTTTTTCTGGTGGAAATAGTGAATTTATCAACTGATTCGATCTCAATTATAATTTCTTCATTCCTGACAATCGAATTAGAATTAATAAGTAATTCCGGCGGAATATTATCTATTGAAAGTGAAGGTTCCTGACTAAAATATTTTGGAATAAAAAGCAAAAAGCAGCCGACAAAAAGCAGAAAAAATCTCATTTTAACGTAATTTTCTGTTAAATTAAGATTTATATTTTTATAAACTATAAGTTATTCTTTGTTTTTTGAATCTAATATAATTGTGACCGGACCGTCATTTAAAAGCGAAACTTTCATATCGGCCCCAAAAACTCCAGCCCCTACTTTTTTCTCAAATATTTTTTCAAATTCCCTTATAAATTCCTCGTATAATGGGATCGCGACTTCGGGCCTGGCAGCTTTAATGTATCCTGGACGATTTCCCTTTTTGGTACTGGCGTGGAGTGTAAACTGGCTAATAATAAGCGCTCCTCCATCTATATCCTTCAAAGATAGATTCATCACGCCATTTTCATCATTAAAAATGCGCATTTTCACGATCTTATTGCAAAGCCATTCAATATCTTGAGAAGTATCGGCATCTTCAATCCCGAGCAGGATTAGAACTCCTTCTTTTATGGTGGAAATTATTTTATTGTCTATGCCTACGGAGGCTTGCGAAACCCTTTGTAAAACTATTCTCATTGTTCGCTGAATTCATCGATCCTGTATTGCTGTTCATCCTCTCCTTTAATGATCTGCTGATAACTTTTGTAGCGTGACCAGGCAATTTTTCCTTCTTCCAAAGCATCCTTTACCGCACATTTAGGCTCTTCTAGGTGAAGGCAGTTGTGAAATTTACATTTGTGTTTTAACGCGAAAAACTCGGGAAAATAATTCCCCAATTGCTCTTTTTCAATATCTACAACTCCAAAACCCTTAATCCCGGGAGTATCAATAATCCTGGCACCGAAGCTCAGGTCATACATTTCGGCAAAAGTGGTAGTGTGTTGACCTTGTTTATGTTGTGTACTTATTTTGGCTGTTTTTAAATCCAGGGCAGGTTCAAGGGCATTGACAAGAGTAGATTTTCCCGTGCCGCTATGTCCTGAGATCATACTAGTTTTGCTGAGCATCATCGCTTTTACCTTATCTGTATTTTTTCCGGTTATTGCTGAAATTCCCAGGCATTCATATCCAATTTCCCTGTACAATCCTGCTAAATATTTAATTTCAGAGAGTTCGTCCTGATTGTAAGTGTCAATTTTATTGAATAAAAGTATGGTTTTGATATGATAAGCTTCGGCCGTAACCAAGAACCTATCTATAAAAGTGGTGAAAGTTGGCGGGTTGTTCAGGGTGACCAATAAAAATGCCTGATCAATATTGGAAGCTATTATATGGATTTGCTTGGAAAGATTCACAGATTTGCGAATGATGTAATTGTGGCGATCTTCAATTTCTGTAATTATGCCCAGGGTTTCATCTCCGGTATCTTCCAGCTCAAACTTCACCTTGTCTCCCACCGCAACAGGATTGGTGCTCTTGATGCCATGCATCCTGAATTTTCCCCTGATACGGCATTTGTAGGTCTCCCCATTTTCTGCCTTCACGTGATACCAGCTGCCTGTCGATTTGTAAACTATTCCCTTCATTGCATTATTAGATCATACATCCTTCTTCAAAGGTAGATGCTAAAATAATTTCAGGATCTGCCTTTTAGGTTTATTCTGCTAAAATATAAAAAGCCAAAGTTACAACTTCAAATTAACTGATAAAATAAGGAAATTTCCCTCAATCAAAATGAATTCAATATTTAAACCTCACAGAGCTCAGTGAACTGTGAGGTTTAAAATAAAATTAACAACGCTTACCAAATTATCTTTTTTGATGATTAATTGATTCCATATGGACCGCCTTAAACAATTTCAGGACAAACTCTTCGCTTAAACCTTGTTCTTCACCCTTTAGGATCATTTTACCCAGAATTTCATTCCATCTTTGGGTTTGAAGTATGGCCACGTTTTGAGATTTTTTGATCTTCCCAATTTCATCTGAAATTTTCATCCGCTTGGAAAGAACTTCCAGCAATTGTTGATCAGATATATCAATTTTGGCCCTTAATTTCTTTAAACTGTTCAAAAAGTCTTCACTTTCTGAGACCACCTTTTTGATCTTTAGATCTTTCATAATCTGGATCAAAGTTTCAGGAGTGATTTGTTGTGCCGCGTCACTCCAAGCATTATCCGGGTCGTAATGGGTTTCAACCATCAATCCGTCAAAATTAAGATCCAGGGCAGTTTGGCTCAAATCAAAAAGAAGTTCCCTGTTTCCTGCAATATGGGAAGGATCTAAAATAAGCGGCAGGTCCGGAAACCTGGTCTGTAGATCAATAGGAATTTGCCACTCCGGGTTGTTCCTGTATTTCGATTTTTCATAGCTGGAAAAACCTCTGTGGATCACTCCCAGGTTTTTAACTCCGGCCGTGTAAAAACGTTCAACGGCTCCCAACCATAACGATAGATCCGGATTTATAGGGTTTTTGATTAGAACAGTTTTATTGGTTCCCTGAAGGGCATCGGCTATTTCCTGTACATTGAACGGGGAAACAGTTGTGCGGGCGCCAATCCATAAAATATCTATATCGTGTTTAAGGGCCAGTTCCACGTGAGCCGGATTTGCTACCTCGGTGGTGGTCAATAATCCTGTTTCTTCCTTGGCGGTTTTCAACCATTCCAGACCCTTTTCTCCCACTCCTTCAAAATTTCCCGGTCT
>JBDNHN010000406.1:0-5988 GCA_041688725.1 Gillisia sp. | reverse complement strand
TCTTCAACTTGAAAAGAAGATGGTCTGTTATTATTTCCATGACTCCCTGATTCTCTGTCTGCACGAGGAATACTTCCGTTTCCAGGCTCTGAAGGGGACCTCCATCGCTCATTTTCAACTGCATAGGAATTAAAATTAGCTTCTCCATTTTTTAGATGTCGGGATGTTAAATTTAATATTTCATTTCCTTCAACCCCTTGAACTAAAAAGCTAAAATCAATACCTTTATATGTTAAGGTGTTTGTTATTCCCCAAGTAAAATCAGGAAAATAGCTTCCAGTTACTGTTCTATCATCCGGGGTGATTTTTCCATCACCATTAACGTCAAGAAATTTAAAATCGCCCGGAGCAGGATCCGGTGCTTCTGTATCTTCTGGAGAATTAGCAATATCTTCTTCGCTTTGATAAATACCGTTAACAACATAACCAAAATAACTTCCTATAGGGTCTCCAACACGGGTGATATGCCTAATTCCAGCACCACCAGCTGAATAAATCGGCTCATTATTATCATTTAATGACAATACTTCATTTTTATTTGTAGAGAAATTGAAATTTGTTTCCCAGGTAAATTCTCCCACAAGATTCCTGGTTCGTAAGGCAACTTCAAATCCTTTATTCTCAACTTCTCCAATATTTTGAAGAGTTGTTTCAAAACCAGAAACAGAAGGAATACTCACAAATAATAATAAGTCAGTGTTTATGGTTTTATAATAATCAGCCACTAAAAACAGCCTGTTATTGAATAACCCTAATTCAATACCGAAATCCGTTTGGGTGGCCTTTTCCCAAGTTAAATCTGGATTGGGTATAGTAGATTGTAAAAGACCATTAACTTCATTTCCATTAAAATTGTAATTTGATGGTGATAATAAGCCTATGGCACCATAATTAGGAATTTCAAAGTTTCCAGTCTGACCCCAGCTAAACCTTAATTTTAATTCGGATAAAGCATCTACAGAATTTAAGAACTGCTCCTCGTTTATTCTCCAACCAGCTGAAAATGAAGGAAAATATCCTGTCTGATTGTTTTTTCCAAACCTGGAGGATTTATCTGACCGAATTGTTCCTGTAAAGAGATATTTATCTTTATAGCTATAATTTACCCTAAAAAGGGCAGAAAGCAAGGACCATTGTTCTTTTATAGAACTTCCAGCAAATACCTGACCTCCACTTATTGTTGTTACCAAATCATCTGGAAAATTGTCTGCTTGGACCTTTTTTACAGTTACGTTATCTTTTTGCATTGAATAACCTGCAACTGCGTTTATAAAATGATTATCATATTCTTTTGTCCAATTAACCGTATTTTCCCAAAGCCAGTTTATCTCTGTTGATGAAGAAGCCTGTGCATAAGATTCTCCTACTGTAGCTTCTCGGTATAACAAAGTATTTCCACGATAGAAATCTCTATTGTAAATATTGATATAAGATCCGCCAAATGTTTTAAAAGTAAGATTAGGGATGATCTCGTAGGAAAGACCTAAGGAAGTTCTTGTTTGAAATTGAAACAGATTATCATCTACTGCAGGAATAATTGCAAGAGGATTACTTGCAGTAGTTGTTCCGGCACCAAGATGGGACTGGTTGTTAGTTTGATTTATAGTTCCATCTTCGTTATAAGGTTTAACAGTTGGAGAAGCAACTAAAGCTGAATAGACAATTCCGGGAGGCCTTGCAAAATAAGGAGCAGAAGCCGGTTCTCTTTGATTTTCTGTAATAGAAGGAGCTATTCTTAGATCTAGATTTAATTTATCCGTCAGTTGAGAATCTAAATTTAGCATTAAACTGTATCTATCAAATTGAGAATCAGGAATAATTCCTTCTTGTGTAAAATAGCCTCCCGATACATAATAACTGGTATTATTCTTTATTGGAGAAGCATAAGATAAATTATAACTTTGTATTGAACCAGTTCTGAAGATTAAATCCTGCCAGTCTGTATCCGTTCCATCCCAGTTTAAAAAGGATTCGGGAAGTTCATAGTTTCCATAACCTCTTTCTCCCGGGCCTATCGGATCATCTGCGGAAGCTCCTAAAACATCTTGCACATATGGATTGTTCCTTGAATCACGGGTATATTCTATCAATTCTTCAGCATTCATCAAATCCACTTTATTTGCAACCTCCTGTGAACTATAATAAGTATTGAAGGAAAAGACTCCCTCTTCAGATGGTGCTCCGCTTTTTGTTGTTATCAAAACCACACCATTCCCACCTCTTGATCCATAAATAGCTGTAGAGGAAGCATCTTTCAAGATTTCCATTGATATAATATCGTTAGGATTTATTGTAGCCAAAGGGTTAACCGGGGGAGCTTGAAAAGAGCCACCTCTTCTTGCTAAATCTCCTTGAATATCTACTGAGGTAAGATTTTTGGAAATAGGAATTCCATCTACTACAAAAAGAGGATCGCTACCCGCAGAAATAGACCCTGAACCCCTTACCTTTATATTTGGGCTAGAACCAGGCTCTCCGGAAACTTGTTGTACTTGTACCCCTGCAACCTGTCCTATAAGAGCATTTTCAACACTTACAACTGGAATATCGGCTATTTGTTCAGGTTTTATTGAAACCACTGAGCCAGTAACCCTCCTCTTTGAAAGGGTTCCATAACCAACCACTACTACCTCATCCAAGGCAGCTGCATCTGCTTGTAAAACTATATTGATATTTGTTTCAGCATTTACAGCAACTTCTCTAGTCTCAAATCCGACAAAGGAGACAACTAAAATATTTTCATCGCCTGGTATTGTCAATTCAAAATCTCCATCAAAATTAGTTATTGCCCCAATATTTGTTCCTTTAACCTGGACGGTGGCACCAGGTAAAGACATACCATTTCGATCCAATACTTTTCCAGTGATGTTATACTGCTGTTTTTCAGCATTTACATTATCACCTTTTTTTTTCGGAATGGAATTTGATCCATTAGGGTTCGTAACAATTATTTGTGTTGAAATAATTTTGAACTCATAATTTAAATTCGAAAACAATTTCAAGAGAGCATCTTTAAGATATTCATCTTTTACATTAACACTAGCTTTTGCATCGAGGTCAATTTGCGACTTTTCATAGAAAAAATTATACTCAGTCTGAGATGAAATTGTATCGAATATTTTTTTTAAAGATACATTCTCTACTTTTAATGTTAATTTCTGGCTGTCATTATCTCCAGGAGTAAAACTACTAGTCGTAAAAACGATTAAGATAAGAGCTAAAAATTTCGTTTTCCCTTGAAATATTTTTTCAATTTGTTTTAATAGATTATTTTTCATTCGTTAATTTGTTTAAGAGTTAGTTAATTAATTTAAAGATTGAGTTCTACATATTTAAAGTGATTATTGATTATTGATTATTGGTGATGATAATTTTATTTCCCTTTATTAAATAAGAAAAATTTGTGTGTGTACTTATAATTGTTAATATTTCATCTATATTTTCTGATTTAAAAACTCCGGTATACGAGTGATTATATAATTCAGAATAATTATTTTGTATTTCTATATTAAATTGGCGCTCCAACTTTTTAAAAATATTGCCAATATTTTCATTTTTAAACATCAGAACACCAGATTTCCATGCTATATAAGAGTTTACGTTTACATTTTCAATTTTAACACCATTTAAGGTTTTTCCTATTGAGGCTTTCTGGGAGGGTTTAATTATAACATAATTATTAGTCAAATTGGATTTTTTTGTCGCTTCCTGAACCCCTACAATTCCTTCCACCAAAATAACCTCTGTAGTGTTATCATTCAAATAAGCCGAAACATTAAATTCGGTTCCATAAACTCTCGTGTCGAGATTTTCTGTTTTAACTATAAAAGGACTGCTTTTATCTTTAGCTACTTTAAAGTAAGCCTCACCTTCAAGAAAAACTTCTCGTTTGGAGTTTCCATCAAAATTAGATGGATATTTAAGTACAGAACCAGCGTTAAGATGAATGAATGTTCCATCTGCCAATAATACATCAAACTGTTTCCCATAAGGAACAGAAAGAATGTTATTAGATGCCAATTTGTTCCTGTTGTTTGAATTGTTTTTATAGGTGAGTAAATTATTTTGTATTGTTCCTATTTCCTTGCCATTTCTGCCCTTTATAACTTTTCCTTCATTAACTTGAAATACCTGAACATCATTATCTCCAATTATTTTCAATGTTATTCCTGATGTTTTACGCATAGAAAACTTTGATGCAGATTGCTTTTGATTATTCCAGTTTATAGTATAAGTAGTTGCTATTAACAATCCAATAAAGATTGCGGCATATTTTATCCACTGGCTAAAACCTTGTTTATTACTGGTATCAGCAGTATTCATCAGTTTAATTTCTTTAAGTAATAGGTCGGCAGCCTCCTTTGAGTCGAAGGACTTAAATTTGATGTCTAGAAGAAGTTTGGTTTTCAAATAATCTTTAAAGATTATTTGATTTTTCTCCTTCTGAAGCCATTTTAATAATTGTTGTATTTCAGCTTCAGAGGCCTCAGAATCCAAGTATTTACCAATAATTTTTTTATTTGATGTTTTTGTCATTTGAAAAATTAGATTGCCTATTTAATAATAAGACGAACAATTTCTTAAATACCCTCAATCAATTTCTTTATTTTTTTAATAAACAGGTAGAAATATACTTACTTCTTTATTAATCGTGAAGTTAAATTAGTTAGGAATAGGTATACGGGATTTTAACTATAGTTAAGTTTCTTTCGCAATTTTTTTAAAGCAAGGGACATATGTCTTTCTACGGTCTTTATAGAAATATTTAATTTATCAGCTATTTCTTTATATTTTAAACCGTCCTTTTTACTTAGAAGAAAAACTTTGTTACATTGTTCTGGTAAATTATCAATTTCTATATCTATTAGCCGATATAAATTCTCAATTTCTTCTGATGAGATTTCTACAAACTCCAATAATGCTTCTTGTTTTAAGAGCCCTAATTTGTTAGTTTCTTTTTTTATTCTTCTTTGTGTGTCAATAAAGTGGTTATAGACACTTTTAAGAAGATATCCTTTTAAAGATGTGCTAATATTTAAATCTGAACCTTTTTCCCATATTTTTATCATAGTATGCTGAACAATATCCTTTGCTAGTTCATCATTACCACAAAGGTTTGAAGCATAATTGCATAACTCTGAATAATATAACTTATAGAGGTGCTTATAGGCATTCTCATCTCCCTTTTTCAATTGTGAGATAAGATATTTCTGATCGCGAAAATCTTGTTTAATATAATGCACGCTTTAAATTTAATATCAAAAAATCATACACAAGTGTATTAAAAAACAAATGAAAAAGCTAAAGTGCAATTGAAAAACTTAAGTATTTTTTAAAATCTGATTTTATTCTCAATTTAAAAAAATAGAACATTCTGATAATTACTAATGTTATAGCGATATATATTCTAGATTAGCTAATTCAACAACCTCAAATTTGGTAACAACCAAAGAGTAAAACATTGAATTAAAATTTATCCTCTTCAACAAATTACCATTAGAAATTTGTTGAAGAGGATAATAATGGCGGAGAAACTATAAGACAGATATAGAATTTTAGGACTTATGAGGGGGTTTTTTAAAAGTCATAGACGACAATTTCCCTCTTAATATGGTATAAGTATTCCAAAATGCCTTAGTCGTTAAAAATCCTTCAATACCTTAAGTGAAAACAGCAGATATCAATACTATTAAAAGTCAAATAAACAAAAAACCCACATTGTTGAAAGGTGGAAGATTGCTATGAAAAAGATAAGCTCTATGAAAAACTATAATATCAAATATACTAAATTAATCATAAAATAGCACCATTCCTTCTAGAAGTAGGTTTGGTTATTGATTTCCAGTCAATTCTGAAAGGTTCATTTTATTTTTCATTATAATTATATCATACTTGTAATAAAGATTAGTGTCTTGAAATATCTATTTAGCTTTACGTAAACCCAATCGCCTTCTAAATCAACAATATTCATCATCCGTTTAAATTGAT